>CANLGS010000014.1 GCA_947490035.1 Gemmataceae bacterium | reverse complement strand
TGTCGTCACGCCGAACATCGTCGCAGCGATCACCGGCTTGTCGTCGGAAGAACCCCTCCCCGACCCCTCCCCTAAGAAGGGAGGGGCTTCCGACTTCATCTCTGGCTCCCCCTCCCTTCTTAGGGGAGGGGGCTGGGGGGAGAGGTTCTTCCCCCGCACCATCCCCGCCATCGCGCCGGCGGCGTTATCCAACACCACCCGGCTGATGCGGTTCAGCCCGGCGATATCAACGACCGAGTACATCATCATCACGTCGCGCGTCCCGACGTAGTGCTGAACCTGCCCGCTCGCGAGCGTGCTGACCATCAACTTCGGCACGCCCACCGGCAGCGCCCGCATCGCGGCGGTGCCGGTCGTCGTGCCCGCGGACCCGCCCATGCCGAACACGCCGGACAGTTTGCCCTGCTTGTGGAGGTCCGCCGCGACCTTCGCGATCCCGGTCGCGGCGAGTTCGACCGCGCGGCCGCGATCACCGGCGGCCTTCACCTGCTCGGCGGTTGTCCCGGCCGCGGCGAACACGACTTCGCGCGAGATGTCCGGCGCGAACGCGGGCGGCCCCAAGACGCCGGTGTCTGCCACCAGCACAGACACGCCGGCCGCGCGGAGCCGGTCGCGCACGTAGGCGAACTCGACGCCCTTCGTATCCAGCGTGCCGACGAGCAGAACGGACATGGAACGCCTCCGGTGATTCCGCGTCTGACAGGTTAAGAGCGGATCGCGTGATATGTTACAGGTAACGGACGTTCGAGAGCAGTTGGCGAGGGCGGCACATGCACCCGGTGTTGAAGCGAATCCTGTTGCACGGCGGGCTGACGGAGGGCGTCCTCGCGCTCGTCGGCGTGATGTTCGCCGAACTCGCCGGCATCTGGCTGACCGGCAACGCGACCCCCACCACGAGCGAGCAGGTGGGCGCTTCGCTCCGCTATCGCGTCCCGCTCATGATGGCGTTCTGGGGCTTCGTGTTCGTGCTGGTGTGCGAACTGGTCGTCTGGAAAGTTCGCGGAAGTAAGCCCGTGAAGCCCGCGGCACCACCACCGGACGACACCGAGAAGTTGCTGAACGAACTCCTCGCACAGGCCGAGGCGAAGATGGCGTTGGATGCAGAGAGTCAGAAGGCAGAGGACAAGGCAGCGGAGAAGCCGGAAGGCGAGCGGGGGGCGTAAACCCCCTGATGGTATCGAATACATTATTGTCGTGCGAAGCATCAGGGGGCTTACGCCCCCGCTCGCCTTCATTTCAAAGGCACCCATGCAATCCCGATCCGAGATTCTCGCACGGCTCCGCACACAAGTCGCGGCCGGTATCCCCGTCGTCGGCGGCGGGGCCGGCACCGGGCTTTCCGCCAAGTGCGCCGAGATGGGCGGCATCGACCTCATCATCATCTACAACTCCGGCCGGTTCCGCATGGCCGGCCGCGGGTCGCTCGCGGGGCTGCTGCCCTACGGCGACGCGAACCAGATCGTCATGGACATGGCCCGCGAAGTTCTGCCGGTCGTGGAGCGCACGCCGGTCCTCGCGGGCGTGTGCGGCACCGACCCGTTCCGCGTTATGAAGCGGTTCCTCCTCGACGTGCGCGACATCGGCTTCAGCGGCGTGCAGAACTTCCCCACGGTCGGCCTGTTCGACGGCAACCTCCGCATCGGGTTGGAAGAAACCGGCATGGGCTACTCGCTCGAAGTGGACATGATTAAGCTCGCACGCGACCTCGACCTGCTGACGTGCCCGTATGTGTTCACGCCGGAAGAAGCGACCGCGATGGCGAAGGCCGGCGCCGACATTCTGATTCCTCACATGGGGCTGACGACGAAGGGCGCGATCGGCGCGAAGACCGCGCTGTCGCTGGAAGAGGCGACGAAGCGCGTGCAGGAACTCGCGACCGCGGCGAAGGCGGTGAACCCCGACATCCTGGTGGTGTGCCACGGCGGGCCGATTTCCGAACCCGAAGACGTGCGGTACGTTCTCGATCACACGACGGGCGTCGTCGGCTTCTTCGGCGCGTCGAGCATCGAGCGCCTGCCGACCGAAGTGGCGATCACGAGTTGCGTGAAGCAGTTCAAGTCGCTGAAACTGGTGTGAATTCCTCTATTGAAGGCGAGCGGTGGCGTAAGCCCCCTGACGAATCTCGAAGCAAATGGGCGATTCGAGGTTCATCAGGGGGCTTACGCCCCCCGCTCGCCAAAACCAATCTCACTTCAACTTCGCGCTGTCGAACACGGTCACAGTTCCGTCGCCGGTGCGCACGGCCACGTCCGTCGCGCCAGGGCGGAACGCCACCCCGCGAGCCTTCGCGTCGAAGCCGTGCTGGTAGCCGGTCGCGATCGTCGCGGAGGTCGCCTTGCCTGAAGCAACGTCGAGAACCTTCAGAAGCGTTACGGGCTTGTTGGGGTCGCGCGTGTCGTCCGCCACGAACGCGACCGCCTTGCCGTCGGCCGAGAGCGCGAGTTGACCGCTACTCGCGCCGTCCAACACCTTCTCCTTCTCGCGACCCGCGAGGTTCACCACGCGAACCTGCGCGAACCGCTGACCGGGATTCTGGAACCCGAACCGGCCCGGCGGCTGCTGGTTGTGGTTGTACACCTGCGACTCCACCACGAGCAGCGTTTCCTTGTCCGCAAGCGGGTACAGAGCGGTCACCTCGGTGCGCGCGAAGGTAAGGTTGTCCTTCTTCACGCCCTCGGACGCCTTCCACGTCTGCACCTCCTTGCCGGTCTTCAACTCGTAGCGGCGGACGAGAACATTCCCCTTCTCCGCGGGCGGGTCGTCGTTCGGTTGCGGCACGTTCGGAACCGCGCGGCCGTGGCCCGTGAACAGGTGCGCGCCGTCGGCGGACAGCACCACCGCCGTCACGCCCTTCGCGGTCTTGACGGTGTGCTTCGCTTCGCCGGTCGTGGTGTCCCAGATCACCACGTCGCCCTCTTCCTTGCCAGTCACCGCGGCGAACAACTTGTTGTCGGCGGAGAACGCCGCGTAGAACTGCGGCGGGCCGGGTTGCAACTCGATCGGCGGCGGGGGGAACGCCCCGCCCAGACCGCCCGGAGGCGGGGGCGGCGCGCACTCGCCGTCGTCTTTCGGCGCGGGCTGCGGCGGTCCCGGCGGCAGCGGCGGGGGCGGCAGCGGGAATTGACGCGGCCCGCCGACGCCCGGCTCGCGGTAGTAGAACAGCGCGCCCTTCGGCGCCGCCTTCGCTTCGCCCGCGTCCAGGTTCCAGATGGTGCAGGCACCGGCGTCGGTCGCGGTCGCCAGCAAACCGCCGTCGGCGCTCACCGCGAGGTAGTGTGTCACCTCCCCCGCCTTCAGCGGCAGCGTGCGCTCCTTCAGGTGCGCGCCGGTGTCCGCGTCGAAGTCGTGAACGGTGCCGTTCAGGTGGACCGTGCGCAACACCTTGCCGCCGCCCGCGTACACCGACCGGAACAGCGGCGACCACGCGCCGAGCATGGTGTGTTCGAGTTTGCCCGTTTCGGCTTCGTACACGCGAAGCGAGCCGTCTTGCCCGCCGACCGCGAGGCGCTTGCCGTCGTGACTCAGCAGGTGCGAGACCACGCCGCCGGGCGCGTCGAACCGCTTCAGTTCCTTGCCGGTCGCGTCGGTCACGACGATGCCGCGCCCGCCCTGCTGGTACTGTTGCTTCTGGCTCACCCACGCGACGCGGCCCGCGCCGCGCGCGAACTGCACGTACTCCGGCGACACCTCGCCGGTCGGCGGCTTCAGCGCGTTGTGCTCCTTGCCGCTCGCCACGTCGAACGTGCTGAACAGCCCGTCCGGCCACGTCGCGAGCAGGAACAGTTCGTCGTCCCCGGAGAACGCGAACCGCGTCCGGTTGGGCGTGTACTTCGCGGTGATCTTGTGAACGAGTTTGCCCGTCTCCGCGTCCCAGATGCGGACGCCGGCGCCGTCGCACGCGCCCGCGACGTACTTGCCCTTCGGCGACCACGTCGCGGTGTGGAAGAACTGGTTGCCCGCCGTCTCCGCGAAGTACCCCTCCTTCGCCTTGACCGGTTGCTGCGTCGCCACGTCGTACAGTTCGAGCTTCGTGCTGCCGACGAGGAGGCGCTTCCCGTCGGGCGAGAAGGTGAGGGCGTAGCCGTGGCCGCTGAGGTCGATGTGTCCGGCCTTCGTGATGTCCTTGCCGGTCTTGGCGTCCCAAAACCGCAGTCGGTTGTCGATGCCGCTGGTGGCGATCACGGAACCGTCGTTGGAGAACGCGGCGGCCATCACGCCGGTGGTGTGATACCGGAGCGTGACGACGTGCTTGCCGGTCTCGGCGTTCCACAGTTCGACGGGCGCGTCGATGCCGCCGGTGTACCCGCGGTTGCTGATCGCCGCGACCGTCTTGCCGTCGGCCGAGAACGCGAGGACGGTGGTCGCGTAGTCGGTGGGTCGGCCGATGCGGAACTTCGCGCCGTCCGCGAGTTTCGCCGCGGGCGGACCGAACAGCGGCGGCGCGACATCGGCCGCGGCCACCGGCGCGGCGAGTGCCGCGAGCAGTATCAGTGTGAATGCGCGCATCATGAGATGCCCTCCAGTGCCAGGATGGAGGTGCTATTGTCCGCTGTTGCGCGCGGGTCAACAAGACGACGACGACGAAACCAGTTCAACCCCAACGTCTCACGGCGACGGCTGCTGGTCGCCGGCTTGCCGCACGGCGTTGGGATTGACCGGCACGCGCGGCTGGTCGAGTTCGGCCAGGAAGTCGCGGGCCGGCGCGTAGTTCGGGTCGGCTTTCACCGCGGCCTGCAACTGCTGCTTGCTCGCGTCGGCGTAACCCAGGTGGTCGAGCAGGCCGGCCAGGTTGTGCCGGGCCTGCGCCTCCGGCATGATCTGGCACAGCATCGCGAACGCCTCGTCCCACTTCTCGGTGCGGGCCAGGCAGAACCCGAGCGTCTTCTTCACGTTCCGGTTCTCCGGGTCGATCTTCAGCGCGAAATCGCACCACGCGCACGCCCCGACCCAGTCCTTCCAGCGCGCGTGCATAATCGCGATCTCGTGCGCCGCGCTCGCGTCGTTCGGGTAGGTCGTCAGGTACTTCTTGTACGCCTCCACCGCCTTCTCCTTCTCGCCGATCTTCGCGTAGAACCGGGCGATGCCGAGCATCGCGTCCTTGTTCTTCGGCTCCTGCTTCAGCGCCTTCTGGTAGCCCTCGCGGGCCAGGTCGAGCATCGCCTCCTTGCTCCCCGGCACGGTCTTCTCGTCGAACGCCGCGTCCAGGCGCACGTCCGAGATGGCGACGATGGCGCTGGCCGACGCCGGCTTGTTGGAAACCGGCGGGGTCATTTCGACTCGGCCCGTGGGCGGCGCGTTCGACCCGCGATCCCACATGGATTTGGTCGGCGGGTTCTGCGCAACGCTGCCGTTGGTGTTCGGCATTTGGCCGTACGGCGACGGCTGCTGCGCGTTCCGGTTACACCCGACCGCGCCCGCGAGCACGCAGCCGTAGGCGAACCCCCTGAGACAACGACCGGCATCCATGGCAGACCTCGATATGTGTTCGCGCCCCGACTTTAAGTGAACTCGGCAATAAAACTCGCCGACGCTTCCGCCATCAGGTCGCGCGTAAGATGCACGGGTTGCCGTCTGTATCGGCAAATCGACTGGACCGTTTCCAGCAAATCGCGACAGTCGGACGCTCTGGGGGTTCTGCCGCGGGTGTAGTAACGCTCGTACAGGTAGTCCACCGCGCCCGCGTCGAAGTTCATACCCAGGCGTTTGCAGTTGCTCGCGAAGATCTTCTCGTACACGTCACGCAGCGGGGCGTCGATCCGCACCTTGTGGCGGATGCGGCGCAAGAAGGCGTCATCGACCAGCGCCTTCGGATCAAGATTGGTGCTGAAGATGATGAGCTGCTCGAACGGCACCTGGAACTTCTTACCGCTGGACACGGTGAGGAAGTCGTGCCGGTCTTCGAGCGGCAGAATCCACCGGTTCAATAAGTCCTTCGGGCTAACCAGTTGCCGGCCGAAGTCGTCGATCAGGAACACGCCGCCGTTCGCCTTGAAGTGGATCGGCGCCTGGTAGAACTTCGCTTCCGCGTTGTACCGCAGGTCGAGCATTTGAAGGTTGAGTTCGCCGCCGGTCACGATGACGGGCCGGCGGATGCGCACCCACCGCTGATCGACCGCGCCCGTCGAGAGCAGATTGCGCACGGTCGCCTCGGAGTCGTCGCCGTACTCGGTCGGGGTGTCGTCGGTCACGTGCAACGACGGGTCGAACACCGTGATGATGTTGTTGTCCGCGACGAACGCATACGGGATGTAGATGGAGCCGCCGGCGGTGTTCATGAAGTCGCCGATGGCGCGGGCCATCGCGGTCTTGCCGTTACCAGGAGGGCCGTAGATGAACACCGAGCGCCCGCTGATGATGGCGGGGCCGATGTTGTTGAACATCTCCTCTTTGAGGACGAGGTGCCCGAACGGCGCCTTCAGCGACTCCGGGAAGCACTGCAACCCGGTGACCGTCTGCCGGTAGCACTGCTCGACGTAGTCTTCCAGCGGCACCGGCGCCGGGCCGACGTAGGCGCACTGCTCCATCGTCGTCTTGCCGCGACTGCGGCCGAGGTCGGTCAGGCTGAACCGGTAGCTCACCTCGCCGACGAGGTCGCCGCCGTCCACCTGGATGAGCTTCTCTTCCTTGAGGAACTTCAGCGGTTCGCGAATAACTTTGAACGGCAGGCACAGGAACTGGCCGAGGTCGCGCCCGACCATCGCCCCGCGCGAGTAGATGGTGCGGAGCAGCATGTCGCTGATGAACCCGAGCGTCAGCCCGGACTCCTTGAGCGACTCCGGCAGCAGCGGCGCCTCCGGCGCGGGGTTGCCGTCCCAGTCCGCGATCGCGTGCCGGCTCAGACTCATGGGTCACCGAGGGAGTAGGGGAGTGAGGAGTGAGGAGTGAGGAGTGAGGAGTGAGGAGTGAGGAGTGAGGAGTAAAAACTCCTCACTCCTCACTCCCCTACTCCTCACTGTCATTTCTTCCACTTCCCGCGAGTAATCACGAACAGGCACACGGCCCCGATCCCCAGCGTCAGCATGACGACGCCGTTCTGCTGCTTGAACACGCCGACCCAGTGTTCATAGAACTCAGTCCAGTAGCCCGCGACCAGCGGCGCGTCGGCCGCGCCCGCGGGGGCGGCAGCCCACAGCACTGCACAGAGCGCGAAGGCGAAGAGCGCGTGTGGTCGGAGCGTCATGGTGCGGGTTCCGGCGCGGGTGGGCGAGTTTACCGTAGAACACGAAACCGGGGCCGGGTACCGCAAGCGGCTCCCGACCCCGGCGCGGGCGTTCGGTTGCGCCGAGATTACGGCTGCGTTCCGCCACCAGCCGGCGGAGCCTGCGTGATGTTGATGGCCGTTCCACCGCCTGTTGCGACGGCTCCGGTGGTTCCCGAACCTGAGCCGCTCCTGCTGCCCGAATAGCCTTGCGCCGAGTTGCGGTAGGCACTGCTTGCGAACGCAGCGTTGATGCCGGGCGTCGCCGGGTTGTGGACGTAGATTTCGTAGTTGACCGGGGCGAACGTCGGCACGGTCGCCAGGTACTTCTGGATGGCGACGGCCCGCTTCGCGTCGAGGTCGGACCGCAGCTCGACGACCTTCGCCGCGTTCGCGTCGGTCACCGCGATGTCCATCGCGGCCTGGATGTAAATCCGCGGGTCCGGTGCCGGGCGGGTCCGGGCGATCGAGTCCAGCTTCTCCGTGCCGGCCGGCGTGAGCTTGTCGGTGCCGGTCTCGAAGAAGTAGGTGAAGACCGTCTGGTTCAGCACGTGGCCGTTGTGGACCTGCTGCGCGAACGGCGCGAGCGTGGCCTGCCGGGCGGCGTGGTTGTACCGCTCCGGGTAGCACGGGTCCACCGCGTTGCGGTACGAGTCGCCGAGGCTGGTCCCGCTGCGGCACCCGATGGAACACAGCCCGCCTGCAAGAACGGTCGCCGCGCAAGCGGCGCGAATCATCTTGGTCATCTCACTCTCCTCCTTGAGATTAGTGGGCAGCAGTCAGTGAGCAGTGGGCAGAGAAGAGCGGACAGAGACGTTCCTTGTCTTCCGTCCGTCGCCTAGCTCTGTCCTTCTGTCCTGCTGCCCTTTGTGTTACTGCACACTGCCTACTGTCCACTGCCCGCTCTTCTAACCCTTCAACAGGTTCTTCTGAATCTGGATGGCCGCGGGGCCGACCAGCACCACGAAGATCGCCGGGAAGATAAACAACACCAGCGGGAAGATCAGTTGCACCGCCGTCTTCGCCGCCTTCTCCTCGGCCAGTTGCCGGCGGCGCACCCGCATCGAATCCGATTGCACGCGGAGCGCCTGAGCGATACTCGAACCGAACCGGTCGGCCTGGATCAGAATCGCCGCCAGACTCCGCACGTCGTCCACCCCGGTTCGCACGCCCAGGTCGTGAAGCACCTCGCGCCGCGGACGACCCATCTGCAACTGCAAGTTGGCCAGCGAGAACTCTTCGCAAATGGTCTTCGCGTGGCCCTTCATCTCGTCGGTCACCTTCCGCAGTGCCGCGTCCAGACCCAGCCCGGACTCCACGCACACGACCAAGAGGTCGAGCGCGTCCGGCAGCGTGAGGAAGATCTCCTTCTGCCGGGTGGTGCGCAGGTGCCACAGCGCGAGCTGCGGCAGGTAGAACCCGAGACCGGCGAGGCCCACTGTCCATTCAATCGACTTCGTGGTGAACCCGTCTTTGAGCAAGAAAAAGAAAAGTGCCGGAAGTAGGAATGCGACCAGGCAAACTACGCGGATGCCCTGGTACACTCCGGCCGCGTTCTCGCTCCGGAAGCCGGCGTTAGCCAGCTTGATGCGGATCGAGTTCTTCTCCAGTTCGGTGTTCGGCTCCATCACGCCGCCGAGGTTGCTGAAGGCGTCCTTCAGCCCCTTGAACCGGCCGCGGCTCTCGGCCTGCGACATCTCGATATCGACCAGCGACTTGGGCCGGCCGATGCGGTCCAGCCGGTCTTCCGCCTGGCTGTTGCGGCCGGAAATCATCGACAGCACCCAGAACGTGCCCGCCACGATCGCGGCGAACACGAACACCGGGGTCAGGTCGTCGGCGGACAAGAACGCGAACAGTTCCACGGCTTCTCTCCAAGCTGTTGGCTCTTAGCTGTTAGCTGTTGGCCAGTCGTTGTTCGTCGAGTGAGTAAGCGCTGCCGTTGGGTTGCTTTTTGTGGCTACTAGCCAACAGCTAATAGCCAATCGCTCCGTTACACCTTGATGTCCACGATCTTCTTGATGGCGAACGAGCCGAGCAGCATGAGGACGATGGCCCCGATCGACATCTTCACGCCCATCGGGTCTTTCCACAGCAGTTGCACGTAGTCCGGCTTCATCCACAGCATCATGATGAACAGGCCGATCGGCAGGGCGATGAGGACCACGCCGGACAGCCGGCCTTCGGCGGTAAGCGCCTTCACCTGGCCGAGAATCTTGAACCGCTCGCGGATCACGTGCCCGATGCGGTCGAGGATTTCGGCCAGGTCGCCACCGGTCTGGCGCTGAATCGCGACCGAGGTCACGAAGAACCGCAGGTCGAGGTTCGGCACGCGGTCGCACATGCCCTTGAGCGCCTCTTCGAGCGGGATGCCCAGGTTCTGCTCTTCGTACACCCGGCCGAACTCCTTGCAGATCGGGGCCGGCATTTCTTCGGCCACCACGTGCATCCCGGCCGCGAGCGAGTGCCCGGCGCGCAGGGCGCGGGCCACCAGCTCCATCGCGTCGGACAGTTGGCCGGCGAACCGCTTCAGCCGGTTGGCGCGCTTGGCGTACAGCCAGATCCACGGGAGCGTGAAGAACAGCAGCGCCCCCAGCGGCAGCACGTACATGTTCACCAGCCAGATGGACAGCGCCGCGCCGAGGACGCCCAGCCCGAGCGAGATGCCGAACAGCGCGCTCGGCTTGATGTTGCAGTCGGCCTGCTCGAAGGTCTTCGTGAGGTTGAAGAACTCCGGCATCAGCTTGTCCATCAGCGTCTTGCGGCCCACCTCCTGGAGCGCCTGCTTGAGCAGCATGTCGGCCGACGAGTCCTTGCGCACGTTGCGCCCGACCAACTGGTCGAGCCGGTCCGCGGCGGCGCCCTCGGTGTTCTTGCGCAGCGCGCTGTACAGCAAGGCGACCATCGCGATCACCAGGCCGCCGATCAGGAGCGGGAGCAACATCGAGATCATCGGAGACCCTTAATAATGCGGAATTCGGAGTGCGGAATTCGGAATTCGGAATGAAGAAACGAGTCTCCCGATTTCGCGCCGCGCCGGTTCCGCCCTCTGGTGTTCGTCTGGTTGGCTGGCGTCCTGCCTTCTGTTCCGCATTCCGAATTCCGCGTTCCGAATTCGGAGGTCAGTCCCTCATCAGGACGCGCTCGGCGAACATGTTGCTCGGGAGCTTCACGCCCTTGGATTCCAGTCGGTTGATGAACGTCGGCCGCACCCCGGTCGCCTCGAACTGGCCGTACGCGCGGCCGTTCTGGTCGATGCCGAGCTGCTTGTGCCGGAAGATTTCCTGCATGATGATGATGTCCTGCTCCATGTTCATCACCTCGGTGATGTGGGTCACCTTGCGCGGCCCGCCCTGGAGCCGGTTCGCCTGGATGATGATGTCGATGGCCGAACTGATCTGCTGCCGCATCGCCTTGATCGGCAGCTCGAAGCCGCCCATCATAATCATCGTTTCCAACCGCGTGAGCGCCTCACGAGGCGTGTTCGCGTGCAAGGTCGCGAGCGACCCGCCGTGACCGGTGTTCATGGCTTGCAGCATGTCCAGCGCCTCGGAGCCGCGCACCTCGCCGATGATGATGCGCTCCGGCCGCATACGTAGGGCGTTCCGCACGCAGTCGCGGGTGGTCACCGCCCCCTTGCCCTCGATGTTCGGCGGTCGCGTTTCCAACCGCACCACGTGATCCTGTTGCAGTTGCAGTTCGGCCGCATCTTCGATCGTCACGACGCGCTCGTCGGACGGGATGAAGCTCGACAGCGTGTTCAGCAGCGTGGTCTTACCGCAACCGGTGCCGCCGCTGATGAGCACGTTGAGCCGGGCCTTGATGCACGCCTCCATCAGCATCGCCATTTCGGGCGTGAACGCCTTGTAGTTCAGCAGGTCTTCGAGCTTCAGCGGGTTCGCACCGAAGCGCCGGATGCTGAGGGTCGGCCCGTCCAGTGAGATCGGCGGGATGACCGCGTTCACGCGCGAGCCGTCCGGCAACCGCGCATCAACCATCGGGCTGGTTTCATCCACGCGCCGCCCGACCTTCGACACGATGCGGTCGATGATCTGCATCAGGTGGTCGTTGTCGCGGAACTTCACTTCGGTCTTTTCGAGCTTGCCGCGGCGCTCCACATAACACTTGTGCGGGCCGTTCACCAGGATGTCGGAGACCGTCGGGTCTTTGAGCAGAATCTCCAGCGGGCCGAACCCGAGCGTCTCGTCGAGAACCTCTTCGATCAGCTTCTCGCGCTCGATGCGGTTGAGCAGCGGGTTCTCGGTGTCGCACAGGTGCTCGATGACGCGGCGGATGTCGCGCCGCATGGCCTCGCTGGACAGGTCTTTGACGCGCGTGAAGTCGAGCCGCTCGACGAGCTTCGAGTGAATCTGGCGCTTCAGTTCGTCGAAGTTCTTGCCGTTCCCTGCCCCGCCGACCATGCTCGGGCTGGACAGGCGCGAGATGCCGCTCGCGCCCCCGCCGGTCGCCCCGTTGAGGCTGTTGAGCTTCGAGATACCCTGCTGAAGTCGGCTCATGATGTTCGGTGCTTTTGGAATCGTGTGCTTGAGGCGAGCGGGGGGCGTAAGCCCCCTGTTCAACCTCGCCATCGCCACTCACTTCGTTCCAAACAGGGGGCTTACGCCCCCCGCTCGACAAGAATGCTGCTATCGCTTGCCGAAGAAACCCCAGCCGCCCTTGCTGCCCTTGGTGTCGGCCGGCGCGCCGACCGGTTTGCCGTACAGCGCCTGGGTAAGCCCGTAGATGCTCTGTTGGACGCGGCTCTTCGGGGCGTGCCGCCCCAGCGGGTGGCCGGCCACGCGGGCGCCGATCACGGCCTTCGTGTCGTTGGGCACCTGCCAGAAGATCGGCTTGCCGATCACCTCTTCGGCCTTCTTCAGACTGATCCCCTCTTCCACCGAGTCCGCGCCCTGGCGGTTGATGACCACGCGAATCTTGTCCGCGAGGTTCTCCTCCCCGCCGAGGCAGTGGATCAGCCGCACCACGTTCCGCAGGCTCGACAGTTCCAGTTGCGCGACCAGCATGATGACGTCGGCCATGCGGAGGGCCATCAGGTCGGTCGGCAGCAGGCACTTGCTCAGGTCGAGGACCAGGTGCGTGTAGCTGATCTTGAGCAGGTTGAGGATGCGCTCCACGTGCTGCTCGTGGATGGCACCGACTTCCGCGATTTCGAGCGGGTGGCAGAGGATCGCCAGCCCGGTCGATTCGTGCTTCGCCATCGCGCGGCGGAGGAAGTTCATGTCCAGTCGTTCGATGTTCCGCGCCAGGTCCGCGATGCTGATGTTCTCGAACCCCTCGACTTCCAGCGCGATGTCGGCGTCGCCGAGGGTGAGGTCGAGGTCGATGAGGGCGGCCGAGTTCATCGGGTCGGCGGCCAGCGTCGCGGCCATGTTCACGGCGAGGGTCGTGGTGCCGACCCCGCCGCGAGAGCCGAGGACCGCGATCATCGACGACGAACCGGTCTGCCGGGCGCTGGCGCTGCCGCCGGCCGTGGGCGAGTCGGTGCCGCCGTTCTCGCCCAGTGCGCGCCGCAGCGCGTTGAGCATGTCTTCCAACCCGACCGGGTGCGTCAGGAAATACTTCGCCCCCCTCTGGAGCGACTGGAGCAGCGCCTGGTGGTCGTGGCTGATGGTCAGGATGGGCAGTTTCGGGTGTTCGACCGAGAGCTGGCCGATCATCTGTAGGGCTTTGTTCTTGTCCGCGTCCAGGGTGACGATCACGAGGTCCGGGGTGGACGCCTGAATCACCTCGAAGAAATACTCGTAGCGTGCGCATTCCGCTTCGAGCCACACGAAGTCCACGCCCAGGAGCAGGGTGCGGAGCGACTCGCGGGTCGATTCGTTCGGGTCTACGATCGCGACGCGTTGCATGGCCGCCACCGGGTCAGTTGTGCCGCGTAGGGGTCGATCTCGTCCTGCACCCCGACCCCGGCGCGATTTTCACGCCGGGGTCGAAGGAAGGCTAGCACACCATTTCGCGCCGCGGCGTTATTGCGGCGGAAGTGGTGCCCCGCCCAGCGGCGGGAGCGGGGGCAGAGTCACCGGCACCGGCTCCGGCGTACCCACGGGCACCCCGGAGATCGGCGGGAGCGTCGTTGGCGGCGTCGCCGGCACTTCGGCCACCGGCATTGGGATACTCGCCCCGGCGCTCGGGAGGACCGCCGGGGGCGCCGACACCGCCGGCATCGTCGTGGGTGCGGGCATCGCCCGGCCGGTCTGGTAGCCGCCCTGGGGCATCGGATTAATCAGGGCGCCGGCCGCGTTGCCGGGCAGGCAGGTGCCGTTCGGGCCGCACGGGTACTTGCCGAGCGTCGGGTCGGACTTGTACGGGGCGTTGTAACACTTCCCGTTCCACACCTTCCGCTGCCCGCGGGGCGCCTCCAGGACGTTTTCCAAGAATAGTTCATAATCGTCGGGCGTGCGGGTTTCTTGTCCGGGAAGGCGCTTCGGCGCCTGGCACGGGTCCATCGGGTGGACCAAACGCGGGGTCACCAGGATCACCAACTCGCTCTCGCGGATCGTGTGGTCCACCCGGCTGAAGCCGGTGCCGATGAACGGCAGGTCGCCCAGCAGCGGCACCTTCGACGACGAGGCGTTCACGCTGTTCTGGATCAGCCCGCCGATGGCGAACGTCTGGCCGGACTCCAGCAGCACCGTGGACCGGACGCTCTGCTCGGTGAAGCCGGGGCTGGCGGCCCCGTTGACCGTGATGCCGAGACCCTGGCTGACCGCCGTGATGCGCGGGTTGATGTCCAGCCAGATCATCCCGTTGCCGTACACGATGGGCACGACTTCGAGTTCGGTGCCGAACGGCACCAGCGTCACGCCGGGGCCGGTGATGCCGGAGGTGGCGCTGAGGATCGCCTGCTGGCCGCCGGCCCGGAAGAACGCCGGGCGCCCGGTCTGGGTCACGACCCGCGGTTCGGCCAGGAACTTCGCGACGCCTTCCGTCCGCAGGGCGCGGAGGGCGCCGAAGAACCGGTTGGGCACGACCGCGACTTGCAGGTTCGAGTCGCCGCTGAACGTCGGGGCGGCGAGGCCGCCGGTCTGGGCGCCGAGCAACCCGCTCACGAGGCTGCTGAACGACAGGCTGCCGCGGCCCGGCGCCGCGAAGTCGAACCCGCGGCTGCGGAGCTGCGTGCGGTCTACCGACGCGATCACCACGTCGATCTCGACCTGCTGGACGCCGCCCACCTGGATGGCGTTGATGACGTTGGCGGCGGCACCGCCGACGGCGCTGTTCGCGAGCCGGGCGATGATGTCCGCGTCCTGCGGGCTGGTCACGTACCCGCTCAGGACGATGACGTTGCCGATGCCCGGCTGCACGTCCACGCTGGCGGTCGGCACGGTCCGCTTGATGAGGTTGCGGAGCAACGCCAGGTCCGGCTGAACGAGCACGTCGTACTTGAGCTGCGGCAAGCCCTTCTGAACGATGGTCAGTTGGCTGATGCCCGCAGCCTTGCCGGTCAGTAGCAGGATCTTCGGGTTGTTCGGGTCGAGCCGGACGCCGAGCACGTCCTCGCGGCTGATCAGAATGTCAGTCGGCGGGAATTCGAGCTTCGGGTCGAACGACACGAGGCCGCCGAGCGGGACGACGAGCGCGCCGGTCTTATCGACGGCGGCCGCCGGCGGCGGGTTCTTGGGGTCGGGTGGTTGCGCCCGGCCCGTGGTCAGAGCCACCAGCCCGAGCGTCAGAACGAAAGCCCAGGGCAGAAGCCGGCCGGCGGTACGGTTGCGGTGCATCCTGTCACCTCTCCTCGTAGATTAGGGCGGGTTGCCCCGCCCTGCGGCACGGTTAATCCCGCCGTCCGGTTTGGGCCGGAGCCGGACGGGGGTCCAGTGTCGCGGCGGGGTGTTACGCCCGCCAGGGCATCCGACGCGAACCGTTGGTCATCATGACCGCGGGCACCCGTCGGGGTTCGTTCCGGCCGAGGACTTCGCCTCCGCGACCGGAACGGGTTGCTTCGAGATTCTGCTCTTGTGGCACAGGCTTTCAGCCTGTGTGTCTGAGAATCACAGGCTGAAAGCCTGTGCCACAAGAACACACACTCACTCAGTCGCGTTTCGGGGCGTCCGCCTTCGGCGCGTCGGGCTTGTCTTCGCGGGCCGCCTGCTCCGGGGTCAGTTCGGCGACCTTCTTCCACTGGCCCGGCGTCACTTCCTCGTACCGCATGACCATCGCGCCGCCGGCCGTGTGGATCGTCACGTCGTGCGTCTTCCGCTTCACCACCGGCGCCGGAGGAGTCTTCGGATCGGCCGGCTTTGGGTCGAAGGACTCTTGCGGCATCGACTTCGGAACTTGAATCCCGACCATGCCGGGCGTCACCCACTGACCCTTCGACACGCCCGTCTTCAGGAACTTGCCGAGCGCCTCTTCCAGGTCGCCCAGCGCGTTGCCGGCGAACTCCTTCGGCAGCTTCTTCTCCTCGAACGCGTCGGCGATCAGGTCTTTCGTGATCTCGGTGTTCGGGGCGATGTCGCTCTTGGCCACGAGCACCTTCACCATCACGACCATCGGCTGCGTCTCGACCGGGTCTTTGGCCGGCAGCGCGACCGGATCCTTCTTGGTGCCGTCGCCGTTGCTCACCGCGCCCTTGATGTCCGCCTTCTCCTTCTCGTCGGACAGCAGCTTGATGACCTCGTCGATGTTGTACTTCTTGTCGTCGTCCGGGTTCTTGTCCTGGTGGCGGAGCATCAGTTCGATGGTGCAGCCGCGGCTCTTGGCGAGCGACAGCAGGAGCGCTTCCTTCCCCTTGACCGCGAACGACACCATGCTCATCGTGGGGAACGTGCCGTTGCTGTCCTTGACGTAGGCGACGTTGGTATCGACCGCGACCACGAGCATGTTCACCAGCAGCGGGAACGCCTTCAGTTCGGTGCCGAGGCGGAGCGTGGCGAGCACGTTCACCCGGCTGCCCGGCCCGACGAACCCGGCCGCCGCCTGCGCCGCCCCGACTTGCAGCGACACCATGTCGTGCCCCGGCGGGAGGGTGATGACCGCACCCTTGTTCAGGTCCGCGGAGTTGATCGTCTCGTCGGCCCGCACCGGGCGCGAGAGCCGCTTGTCCACCAGGTCTTCGGGGTTGAGGACCGCCGTCGGCGACAACCCTTCCTTCGGCCGCTTCACCACCTTGACCAAGTCCTTGAGGTCTTCGCGCGTCAGCGTGGTGCCGACCGCGAGGTCCTTCGCCGCGACGACCACCTCGACCTGGTCGATCGGTTTAGCGCTCATCTGCGAGGTCAGGAACGCGGCCACAAGCCCGCACCCGACCGCCACCACCATCAGGATTACGTTCTTCTGCTTCATGGGTGCCAACCCCTCGGAGACAAATGGCCCAACGGTCAGCGGTGACCGGCCCGTTGCGTTCGCCTCCTCGGGGGAGAGACGATCGGGTCGGCCGGGCGGAGCCGCTACTAACGGCACCGCCCACGCGTGCGGCCTCACACGGCCGCGCGCTTCGGTTCCGGTCGTCCGCGGGAACGGGCGATGACCGGGACCGTAAAGCCCGCTGTTGGTCGCAACCCTCGGCGTCGCGGTCTGATTCTTCCGGGTCGGGACAACCTTGCGGACTCGGTCGAGCCTGCCGGTCCGTCGAACCTTACCGGATTTACTAGAGCTGTGTCGCGTACCGCCTGTTCTCCCCGCCCTCTGAATCGACCGGGCGGGTCGGGTTCCTTCAATGTTTCGGAGTTTCCGGAGCGTGCGGAGAATTCGCAGCTTGCCAGTTCTATAGCTCACCCCGAAAGACCCGGCGGTCGGGAGTGGTCGGATTTTTCCGATTGGGGGATGAGATTCGCCGTCGCGACCGGTTGTAGCGGCCTGATTCTGGTTTTGCCCTCCCCCCTTGCGGGAGAGGGTGGCCGCGCTTCGCGG
>CANLGS010000013.1 GCA_947490035.1 Gemmataceae bacterium | reverse complement strand
TTACCGCACGCGGTGGGGCAGTTCCTTCCCCTCCAGCCCGGCGAACAGGTTCACGACAGAGAGTTCCGCCATGCGGCGGCGTGTTTCCTCAGTCGCGCTGCCGAGGTGCGGCGTGATGATGACGTTGTCGAGCTTCAGCAGCGGGTGGTCGCGCGGCAGCGGTTCCGGGTCGGTGACATCGAGTGCCGCCGCGAAGATGCGCTTCGCCGCCATCGCTTCCGCGAGCGCGTCCTTATCGACCACGGCGCCGCGCGCGACGTTCACGAGCGTCGCGGTCGGCTTCATCTTCGCGAGTTCGGCGCGGCCGATGAAGCCGCGCGTCTCCGCCGTCAGCGGCACCGTCAGCACCACGTAATCGGACGCGGCGAGCAGCTCGTCCTTCGTCGCGTACTTCGCGCCGAGGGCGATCTCGGCTTCGTCGTTGCGGTTGCGGTTGTGGTACAGCACCGTCATGCCGAAGCCGTTCGCGCGCTTGGCGACCTGCCGCCCGATGCGGCCCATCCCGAACACGCCGAGCGTGCTGCCGTGAACCTCGCGGCCGAGCATGTACGACGGGTCGTAGCGCGTGAAGTCCGGGCCGCGTGCGTACCGGTCGCCTTCGACGATGCGCCGCCCGGCCGCGAGGATGAGCGCGAACGCGAGGTCCGCTGTCGCGCCGTCGAGGATGCCCGGCGTGTTGCCGACGGGAACACCTCGCGAAGTCGCGGCCGACACATCAATGTGATCGACGCCGACGCCGAAGTTGCTGATGAGCTTCAGCCCCGCGAACCGGTCCATCATCGCGGCGTCAACGATGGGGTGGCCGTAGGTGTAGATCGCATCGACGCGGCCGACGGCGTCCCACGGCACGAGTTCGACGCGCCCGCCGAGGAGTTCCAAAACGACGGGCGACACGGGCAGATCAGCGAGCACGCGGGGGAGAGGCATAGGTGCGGGTTCCTGTATGTACTCCGGAGGGGTTACATTTCTCGGTCGTCCCAGGGTGGCTCCTTCGGAGTAAAAACCAAAACCGTTCGTTTACTTCACCAGCCACTCGACGACCTTCGCGGCGTCGAGCTTCACGTCGGATCGCGTCAGCTTGTTGGCGGCGCCGGCGGCTTCGTAGGCGGCGCGCGAAATCCGCCCGGTGTCGGTGCCCTTATGGTTGTGGACCAGCACCTCGCCCGGCGCGCACAGCGCGAGGAACGCGCCCAACCCGCCGTACTTGACCGCGCCCGGCAGCATCATCGGGTCGTCGGTCTTGTCGATGCTCTCGAAGTGGAACTGGTTCAGGTCGGCCGCGACCTTCGTTACCGCGTCGCCCGCGAGCGCCTTCGCGAGAATGGCGACGATGCCGAACGAACCCCACCCGACGAGGTGAATGGCCTTCGCCTTCATCGTCTTGCTGTACGCGATGAGCGTGAGCGCGTCGTGAACGCGGTTCGCGAGCAGCGACCGGTTGTATCCGTAGGTGTAGCTGGCGAAGCCCTTATCCACGGGCCAGCCCTTCGGGAACGCGTTCTCGCCGACGCCGAGCAGGTCGGGGACGATGACGGTACGGTCCGCCTTCGCCAGCGCTCTCAGTTCGGGCAGCGCCTTGCCGTTCACGAACAGGCCCGACTTCCCTTCCGGGTGCAGCCAGATGACGTGCGTGTCGCCGTCGCAGCCGGGGTGCAGGACTTCGCAAACCGGGACCGCGTCCTTCTCGCCGGCCCGACTCAGGACCGACCGCGCCAGGTGAAGTTCGTCGGCCCGCGCCGCGAACGGGCCTTGCATCGTGACCTTCGCCGGTAACTCGCTGTTCACCATCACCCGCAGCGCGGTGCCGATCACGCGCTGGTACTCCTTCAGACCCGCCGCGTCCTTCGGCGTCAGCTTCGCCATCTGCTCGTCGCTGGCCTTCGTCATTGCCGTGCGGAGCGCCTTCGCGTCGAGTTCGTCCTTCGGGCGCGGGTGCTTGTCGTCGAAGACGCTCAGTTCCTTCGGCGGCACCACCGGCTTGAACGGTCTCTCTCTGACCGTCGCGGGCTTGTTCTTCGTGAGGTGCTGCCAGAACCACGTGTACATCATCTCGCGGGCGTGGACGTTGTACTGGTGACCGTACTCCAACCACGCCTTCACCGCGATCTGGTCCTTCGCGTCGTACAGGCCGTAGAGTTGCTGAAGTTCCGGGTAACCCTTCGTCATCATCTCCGCCGTCCAGTCTTTGGCGGCGCTCATGCCCTGCGGCTTCGGGGCGAACAACCCGGCGATCTCGACGTTGCCGGTGTTCACGCGTAGGAGCGAGCAGTTCTCGCACACGCACCCGCCCTGCATCCCGGTGGACACCATCACCGCCGGGAACGCGGACGCGAGCCGGTCGTCGATGGCGGCCATCATGAAGGTTTGCGTGCCGCCGCCGCTCGCGCCGGTCATGCCCAGCTTCTTCGGGTCCACGTCCGGCAGTGATGCGAGGAAGTCCAGCGCGCGGACGCTGTTCCACGTCTGAAGCCCCATCTGGCTTTGCAGCCGCAGTTCGGCGTCCGCGTCCTTGAAACCTTCGCGGTGCGCGATCGCGGTGCTGTCCGCGTAGCCGATCATGTCGTACTGGAACACGACGAACCCGAGTTTGGCGAGCGTGACCGGCAGCGCCTGCATGAAGTACCGGCCGCGATCCATGTCCGGTTCGCTCTTGGTATCGACGCTCTTCTTCGCGGCGGCTTCGCCGTCGTCGTGGAACCGGCCGCCGGCCCAGTGGCCGTGCGCGAACAGCACGCCGGGGTGTTTCACGTTCTCCTTCTCGTCCATCACGGCCGGCCGGTACAGGTTGCCGCTGACGTAGTGCCCCGGCGCGCTAGCGAAGTAGACCTTCTCGATGGTGTACTCGCCCTTGTCGATCTTGCCGTGAACGACCGCGTTCAACGGCGTCTTCTCCGGCATCGGCCACAACCCGGTCGCGACGAGCATCTGCTCGCGGAGTTGCTTCCGGCGTGCTTCCCACGCCTCTTTCGTCTTCGGCACGACGAACGGGAAGTAGTCATTGAGGGTCTTCGGCGCACCGAGCCGCACGTCGGTCGGCTTCTTGTCGCCGGTGAACACCCGCGTCGGGTCGTCACCCTCTGCGCCTGAGGCGAGCGGGGGGCGTAAGCCCCCCGAGGCGAGCGTAGCGAGGGGAAGGGCAAGGGCGTCGCGGCGGGAGAGCATGGTTGACTCCAGGGGGTGCGCCGACATTACGGGATGGGAAGACTCGCGTCAACAATCGAAGTGACTTCCGGCGAGCCGGGAGCGTGAGCGACCGGAGGTGACGCGAGTTCGATTCGCGAAATCTCCGGTCGCTCACGCTCCCGGCTCGCCTTGAGGTGGTCTTGCCGGAACGCCGGTGCAGTCGTTATGATACCTCCCTTCGGCACTGCACGTTATTTACGCCGGCTCTCGCGTGATCTGCCGACACGCGGCAAGGCCCGGCCCGTGAAAATCGGACCGCACCGCGCACTCCCCATTTCATGGGTGTGAGCAGTCGTTAGGTCCGTGGGAGCCAGACGTGACGGAATCTCTCATCGACCTGCGGGCGCTCCTCGTCGAGCGCGAAGACTTCGAAGGCGGCATGGTCGGCAAGCTCCGCGAGGGACTCGCGCAGGGCGGGCCGCAGGTCCGCAACCTCAAAGACATCATCGACACGCTCACCAAGCGGCTCGCCGTCGCCGCCGGGCCGCAGCAGAAGAAGATCCACCTCAAACTCGGCATCGCCAACTACTTCCTCGGCCACGTCCGCCACGCGGTCGAACACCTGCACAAGACCGAAGGCCCGCTGTCCTCGTTCTTCCTCGGTCAGGCGCACGTCGCGCTCGGGCAGTCGCGGCAGTACCTGGAAGACGACTCCGACAACACCGACCACTACGAAGCGGCCGTGAAAGCCTTCGAGAAGGCCGAGAAGTCCGGCTACGCGGCGCAGCAGGTGCAACTCCAGCGCGCCGGCGTGATGCGCCTCCAAGGGCACCTCGGCGACGCGAAGGGCATCCTCACCAAGCTCAAGGACGCAGCGGCACACAACGCCGAGTACTACTACCAGGAAGGCTCGCTCGCCGAGTCCGAAGGCGACATCCCGCGGGCCGCGAAGTACTACGAGCGGTCCGTGGAACTCGAACCGCGGCACTCCGCCGCGCTCTTCCGCCTCGGCTTCCTCAACGACCAGCAGGGCAACGACCACGACGCCATCGGCTTCTACGAGCGGTGCCTCAAATACCCGCCGGTCGGGAAGGGCGTGCTGTACAACCTCGGCGTGCTGTACGAAGACAACGACATGTACGACAAGGCCGCGGACTGCTTCCGCCGGCTGGCGAAGGCCGACCCGCGCGACGAGCGCGCCAAGCTGTTCGTGCGCGACGCGGAGGCGTCGCTGTCGATGCACTACAGCCCGGAAGACGAACAACTCAGCGCGGCCGGTCGCATCGTGCTGGAAATCCCGATCACCGACTTCGAGCTGTCCGTCCGCAGCCGCAACTGCCTCAAGCGGATGAACATTCGGACCCTCGGCGACCTGACCCGCGTCACCGAGCCGCAACTGCTCGCGAGCAAGAACTTCGGCGAAACGTCGCTCGAAGAGATCCGGGCCATCATGAACGCGAAGGGGCTGCGCGTCGGGCAGTCGCTCGACCAGGGGCAGCAGTACGAGTTCCGCTACCGCCCGCAGCAGAACCTCAGCCCGGAGGAGCAGGCCACGCTCAACAAGCCGGTGAGCGACCTGAACCTGTCGGTTCGCGCCCGTAAGTGCATGAACCGCCTGAACATCGGCACGCTGGGCGAACTCGTCCAGCGCACCGCGGACGAGCTGTTAGAGGCGAAGAACTTCGGTCAGACTTCGCTCACGGAAGTCCGCGAGCGCCTCGGGCAGTTCAACCTGAAACTCCGCGGCGATTGAGCCGTCCTTGCTTTGGCTTTGTGGCACAGGCTTCCAGCCTGTGTGCCTTTGCTTCGATTCCGAAGTTGAAAGGCACACAGGCTGGAAGCCTGTGCCACAAAACCAAAGGCGAGCATTTCGATGCGGCGATTGAGTCGCGTGTGACAATAGCGTTACCTGCGAAGTGTCAAACGTAACGGCCCCGGTCGTCGTCTTACTGATGACCGTTCCGAGGCCGCACGCGGGTGACACATGCCGAAGGCACGCATCGTTGTGGTCGAAGACGAGCCGGCCATCCGCCGCGGCGTGTCCGACGCCCTGCGGTTGAGCGGCTACGAGGTCACCGAAGCCGCCGACGGCGTCCTCGGGCTGCGCGAGGCGTCGTCCGCGGGCGTCGATCTCGTCCTGCTCGACATCATGCTCCCCAAGCGCGACGGGTTGGAAGTGCTGAGCGACCTGCGCCGCACCAACCCGACCCGCCCCGTCATTCTGCTCACCGCACGCGGCAGCGAAGACGACCGCGTCCGCGGCCTCAAGATGGGCGCCGACGACTACGTCGTAAAGCCGTTCTCCGCGAAAGAACTCATCGCCAGAGTCGAAGCCATCCTGCGGCGCACCATGCGCGCGGTGCCCGACGTGCGCCTCGTCGAAGTCGGCAGCGGCACTATCGACCTCTTGCGCCGCGAGATTCGGTGGGCGGACAGTTCCCGCGCCGATCTATCGGAGACCGAGGCGGCGCTGTTAAAGTATCTGGTGTGCAACCGCGAGCGCGCGGTGTCGCGCGAGGAACTGCTGTCGCGCGTCTGGGGCATCGGCACCGCGGGTCTGGAGACGCGTGCAGTCGATATGCACGTGGCCCGACTGCGGGCCAAGCTCAAAGACCCGGCCGCGGGCGACGACCAGCCCGAAGCCATCATCACCGTTCGCGCGCACGGGTACATGGCCGGACCGGCGCTCACCGTGGAAGAGGCGCAGGTCGTCGCGAAGTAGGGTTGCGCCGAAGAGAAGACACCTCACCCGCCGCGAAGCGCGGCGACCTCTCCCCGGAAGCCGGGGCGAGGTGGGGATCACCTGTGCTTCCGTGCGACGAACCGGCGCGCGTTGTGTGCCGAGAAGACCAGATGCCCCACCTCGCCCCGGCTCTGCGGGGAGAGGTCGTCGCGCTTCGCGGCGGGTGAGGGGTCTTCTCTTCGGCGTTCCGACTTTCGACGGATGAAGACATGTCCAAGCGGTTGCTCGGTCCGGTCGGCGGGCCTCTGACGTTCGTCCTCGTCGCCGCGCTCGTGTGCGCCGGTCTGGGGTGGGTCACGATCGTCGCGCTGCGCGTCGAGCAGGCGCAGCGCGAGGCCGCCGCGCGAGCCGAGATGGGGAACAACCTGCGCGTCGCGCTCTGGCGCCTCGACGGGCGCATGCTCCCCGCGCTCGGCGTCGAAGACAGCCGCCCGTTCTACCACTATTCTTCCGCCGACCCCCTATCAGGCTCCACCACCGGCCCGACGCCGCTGCTCGCCGCGCCGCTCCCCGAGTGGATGAAACTGCACGTCCAACTCGACCCCGCGACCGGGTGGGATTCGCCGCAGGTACTCTCGCCACCCGCCGCTGATCGCGTTAAACAGACGTGGCCCGAACTGCCGCTGCGCAACGACACCGCGGACCGCGCCGCCGCGCTCGACGGCGTCCGCGCGAAGCACCCGCCGGTATTCACGTGCGAACTGCTCGCGGCCCGCGAGCGCGCCATCCCGGACGGCTCGCCGCCGTTCGCGGCGCCGCTGTTCACCACGGATTCGCTCCAGCAGTCCGCGAACCCAGGTGTGCCGAGTTCTTTGCCCAAGCCCCCGCCGCCGCCCGATATGGGGCCGGTCAGCGTGTCGCCGCCGGTCACAACGCCGCCCGACGCGACCTCCGACGCCTTCCGCATGTTCGGCTGGGAGTTCAAGCGCCGCGACGCGCTCGCCGGCAACCTGCGCCAGACCGACAAGTCGGGGGGGAAGTCACAGGAGGAGGGGAACGCGCAGAATCGCATGATGCAACCGCCGGCCCCGGTTCCCGCGGCGGGCGGGTCGCCGGCGCCGGCCGCGCAATCGCCCGCGCCGGTTGTTCCCAACGGGCGCGGCGGCTTCGCGCAGGTGCCCGAGAACGACCGCGGGCGGACCGACTTCTGGAGCCGCGCCAACACCATCCAGCGCGCGATTCAGGAGTCCAAGAACGCCGGCGCCGACCCCATGTACGGCAAGAACAACTACCAGCAGAACCCGCCGGCGCCCGACCTGAAGAACTCCGCGAACCCGCTGCCCGTGGTTCCGGGTGTCGTCCTTCCGCCGATCCCCGGGAACGAGAAGGGCAAGCAGGACGGGAAGGAAGCCGCGCTCGCCAAACTCGACAAAGACGCGAACGAGGCCGCGAAGCAGGTGCGAGAGAACGAACTCGAAGAGTGCCGCAAGCACGCGGAGGCGGAATCGCTGCCGCTCGTCGCCGCCGCGTGGCACGTCGTCCGGGCCGTTCACGGCTGCGCCCCGGCGCGGCTGGTGCCGCCCGCGGAAGAGCGCCCGATCCCGACGATCATCTTCAACAACTTCAACAACGCGATCCAGAATAACGCGCTCGCCGGTCCGCCGGTGGTCAATATCCACCTGGGTTCGATGCGCCCGCAGTGGATCACCGCCGCCGACGGCACCGAAACGCTCGTCCTCGTCCGCGTCGCCCGGCTCGACAACAAGACCGTTTACCAGGGCGTGATCCTCGACTGGGCGAAACTGGAACTCGTCCTTCGCGACGAGGTGAAAGACCTGTTCCCGGACGCGAAACTCGTCCCGGTGAAGAACCCCGACGGCGTCTCGCCCGACCGCGCGATGACCGCCCTTCCCGTTCAACTCGACCCCGGCCCGACCGCCAAACTGCCGCCGGCCGGTTGGACCCCGCTCCGGCTCGGGTTGGTGCTGGCGTGGCTCGCGGCGTTCATCGCGTTCGCGGCCGTCGGCCTCAGCGGGTGGTCGCTCATCGACCTCGCCGAACGCCGCATCCGGTTCGTGTCGGCCGTCACGCACGAGCTTCGCACGCCCCTCACGTCGCTGAGGCTGTACCTCGACCTGCTCACCAGCGGCATGATCCACGACGAGGAGAAGAAGCAGGAGTACCTGAACACGCTCGCGGCCGAGTCCGACCGGTTGCACCGGCTCATCGACAACGTGCTGGACTTCGCGAAGCTCGAAAAACGCCGCAAGAACGGCGACTTCAAACCGGTTAAGGTCGGCGAGTTGCTCGACCAGTTGCAGAAAACGTGGACGGATCGCGTCGGCGCCGACGGCAAGGAACTCGTCGTCATCTGCACGCTGCCGGCCGACACGGAAGTGACCACCGACGCGATCATGGTTCACCAGATCGTCGGGAACCTGATCGACAACGCCCGCAAGTACACGCGCGACGCGGACGACAGGCGCATCTGGCTGTGGGCGAAGCCGGACGGCAAGAACCGCGTCATCTTTGAAGTCGAGGACCGCGGTGCGGGCGTCCCGGTGAAGGAGCGCAAGACGATCTTCAAGCCGTTCCGCCGCGGCGCGAGCGCGGACACGACCGCCGGCGGCGCCGGTCTCGGCCTCGCGCTGGCGAAGCAGTGGGCGGAGGTGCTGGGCGGCACGGTCGCGTTCCGCCCGGCGGAGGGCGCGCCGGGCGCGTGCTTCCGACTGGAACTCCCGGCGAAGTGACCGGATTTCTTGTGGCACAGACATTCCTGTCTGTGCTGTTGGGCCTGTCAAAGTCGCACAGACAGGAATGTCTGTGCCACAAGACGAAGACAGGAAAGCACCTCCCATGCGCCATACCATCTCCCTCGCGTCTCTCCTCCTCTTCGCGCTGCCGCTGGTCGCGGCCGACGCGCCGAAGCTCGACGACTTCGCGCCCCACGCGTCTGGCGTCGCGCTCGTGGAAGTCGTGGGCGTGAAGAGGTACGACGAGCGCTCCACCGACGGCAACAAAGGCGTGCGGTTCAAGCTCGAGCGCGTGCGCGGGTCCGGCGAGTTCTGGGACACGGTCGATGTGGTGACCGAGTTCGGCGGGTTCCGCGGGGGAGAAGTGCCGAAGCCGTCGCACCCGGTTAAAGTCGATTCGCTCAAGAAGGGCGAGCGGTACTGGTTCGCATTCTCCTCCGAACACGAACACCAGAAGTACAACCAGGGCGTGATCGGCTTCTGGCCGGAGAAGGACGCCAAAGCCGAAGCGCTCGAAGCCGCGGTGAAGGCCGACACCTTCCGCTGGCACCCGCAATACGACCCGGAAACGAAGCTCACCTACGGTCGCGTCAGCGAAAAGGGAAAGTGGCACGTGCGCGTCGAGAAGGGCGGGAAGGTGCTCTGGGAGAAGGAGATTCCCGGCGCGCCGGTCGATGGCTGCGCGTCGTGGGGGCTGTGGGACAACACCGGCGACGACTTCGTCCCGAAGTTCCCGGCGTGCGGCAAACTGCTGATCGCGCAGACCGCGACCGCGCTCGATAAGGACAACGAGTACGGGCTGCCGGCCGGGCCGTACCACGTCACGACCGGCTTCGACCCGGAGAGCGGCACGCGGTACGCCGCGTGGGTCTATAAGGCGGAAGTGGGCGGCGTCGAACTGGTGCGCCGCGCCTACGACCCGCCGACCGCCAAGCCGACGCGCGAAGAGCGCTTCGAGTCCCCGCGCACCGGCGGCAAGGCGGTCGGCGCGAAGACCGACGACTGGCTCAAGAAGACCGCGCGCACCTTCGACCCCAAAACCGGCAAGGTGACGAAGGAAGAGGTCTTCCGCCACGACCAGTGCGCCGACCCGAACAATCGCTGGATCAAGATCACGCCGTAACGCGCACGCGAACCCCTTTCTCACTGCCGACGTACCGAATACCGGGCGCGCTGCCGCGGGCCGCGCGCGGCCGTAGAATCGTGGGCGTGACGGAACACCCGCCAGCGCCGATGACCCTTCACGACGTGCAGGCGCGCATTCGCGCGCTGTTCGGCGCGAAGGACGGGGCGCGCGGCGTCGAAGGCACGTTCATGTGGTTCATGGAGGAGGTTGGCGAACTGTCGGCCGCGCTCCGCGACCGCTCGACGGACGCCGACAACCTCGCGCTGGAGTTCGCCGACGTGCTCGCGTGGCTGGCGACGCTGGCGAACATCGCCGGCGTGGACCTCGACGACGCGATGCGCCGGAAGTACGGCACCGGCTGCCCGAAGTGCCGCGCGACGCCCTGCGTGTGCGCGACGGCCAAGCCGTGAGTTTGCTTGAAGGCGAGCGGGGGCGTAAGCCCCCTGTTAGTCTTCAACGCGCGTGGCGTTGCTGAATTTAACAAGGGGCTTACGCCCCCCCGCTCGCCAAGAACAAAGTCGAGACGATTCATGCCAACGGCGGCCACCATCGGGCGCACTCTCGCGTTCGCGTTCGCGGCTCTGGTTTTCGCCGCGCCCGTCGGCGCCGCGGACAAGGTGAAGGTCACCGGCGTGTCGGTCGGGTTCCCGACCACGAACCGCGCCACGGCTGGCGACTCCTCCGGCATCGCCAAGTTCGGCACCTGGGCGCCGGTGTACGTGGACCTCGAAGTTCTCAGTGAAGTGGCCGGCCCGGCGGAACTCGTCATCGAGGCGCCGGACGCCGACGAAATCGCCACCACCTTCGTCGTGCCCATCGACCTCGTTGGCGTCGCGCCTGGAACGAAATTAAGTGCGAGCAAACGTGGTGCAATTGGTTACGTTCGCGCGGGCGGTGCGACGAGCGAGGTCACCGTCACCGTGCGCGCCGCGAAGGGTGGCGCGCTCTCCGCACCGCACCGCGCGCGTGTGCGACCGCGTGAGCCGCTGCAATACGTCGTTCTCGCGCTCGGCGCCGCGCCCGCGGGCTTCGAGTTGCCCAAGCCCGCGACCGCGCCGGCCGAAGCCGGGTCGCTCCGCGCCGGCCGCGTTGAACTCGGCCTCATCAGCGATACCGCCCTCCTGCCGGACCGCTGGTACGGCTACGAAGGCGCGGACCTCGTTCTGCTGAACACCGCCGCCGACCGCGGGCGTTCCTTCCTGAAGGAGTTGTTCGGCGACGACGCGACGCCCGCGAACAAGCAGAAACGCGAGGCGCTACTCGAATGGGTGCGGCGCGGCGGGCGCATCGTGGTGTCCGTCGGCGTAAACGCCGCGAGCGTCGCGCAGCTCCCCGCGCTCAAGCCCTTGCTGCCTTACGCAGTGAACGCGGACGCGCCATCGCGGCAAGTCACTGTCGCGGGTCTGGTGTGGTCCGCCGGTGCGGGTCAGGCGAACACCACAAGCGGTTCGCTCGGCGCGGCCGGAAGGGTGTTCCCGATGGCGAACTTGGTTCCGCAACCGGGCAAGGCGGCACGCGTGCTGGTCCCGCCGCCGGGCCGCGCGGAAGAAGCGCAGCCGCCGATTGTGGTGCAGTGCGCGCTCGGCCTCGGTCGCGTTACGGTGATCGGCTTCGACCTCGACGGTTCGCCGTTCGCGGAGTTCCCGGCGCGGGCGGAGTTCTGGGATTTCGTGCTGCGCGAGGGCGGCGCGAGCCGCGCCTCCAACGCCGGCGACGGCAAGCCGCGACCGCCCGGCGCCGTGACCGAAGAAGAAGACGAGGCGGCCGTCGCGCTGCGCAGCCACAACGACACGTTCGACGCCGTCCCGGTGGTGTCGTTCGGCTGGGTCGCGATGCTCATCGTGCTGTACATCCTGTTAATCGGCCCGGTCGAATACTACATCCTCAAGCGGTTCCTCGGCCGCCTCGAACTCACGTGGATCACGTTCCCGATCATCGTGATAACAGTGAGTGCGCTGGCGTACTTCTCCGCGTACTCGATCAAGGGCCGCGAACTGAAGGTGAACAAGATCGACGTGGTGGACGTGGACCCGGCGTCGGGTCGCATCTATGGGACGACGTGGTTCACGGTGTTCAGCCCGCGCATCGACTCGTACTCGGTCGGTGTGACGCCCGGCGCCGGTTGGGCCGCGGACGAGATGCCCGAAGGTACGGCGGTCGCGTCGCTCGGCGCGCCGCGCGCCGGGCGCGCCGGTCTCACGCGGCGCAAATACGAGGTCGGCACGAACGGTTTGGAGAGCGTGCCGATTCAGGTGTGGTCTACGAAGGCGTTCGTCGCGAACTGGTCGGCGCGGCTCGAATCGGCAAAGCCAACGAAACTGACGATCCGCCCTTCCGAAACCCAACCACAGTTCGCGTCGGACCTCGCTCACCCGCCGGGCGACCGCACGAAGGTAGTCGGCGCATTCCGCCACGACCTCCCGCTACCGGAGTTGATGGATTGCGTGGCGTTCTACGCGGGCCAAGCGTACCCGCTGCCGGGCGAGGTGATCGTACGCGGCGGCACCACGCGGCTGGTACTCGACCAGGGAGAACCCGCGACGCAGTGGCTTCAGAAGAGCGCCAATCTGGAACCGCTGCTGAATCGCGTGCAGTCTTACGCCGAACGACCGGGGCAGAAGAACGCGCAGCGGCAGCAGCAACAACAGACGGTACACAGCGGTCCCTTACCGCTCATGGGAATGCTGTTTCACGAAAGCTCGCTGAAGAACGACGAGGGCGTGATCGCGCGGAACGCGTCGCTGCGGCGTCTGGACCAGTCGTGGCGGCTGTCGGCCGACAACCGCGAC
The DNA here is from genome assembly GCA_947490035.1 of Gemmataceae bacterium. Taxonomy (GTDB): domain Bacteria; phylum Planctomycetota; class Planctomycetia; order Gemmatales; family Gemmataceae; genus Gemmata. The sequence continues at coordinate 5,113 of CANLGS010000013.1, read as the reverse complement.
GAGGTGATTGTGGTGGGTCGCGTGTCGCCGCCGCCGGGCGCGTCGGAGGACGTTCTCGCTGGCCCCAACGCGCCGGCGCCCGCGAAGCTGTGGCTGAAGGGCTTACCGGGCGCGGGCGAACGCCGGCCCAGCCCCGGCAGCGCGCGCCAGGAGACGTGGGTGCGGTTCTATATTCCCATCAAGTAGAAGGCGAGCGGGGGGCGTAAGCCCCCTGTTAAACCAGACATCACGCCACGCAATAAAGACAAACGGGGCTTACGCCCCCCGCTCGCCAAGAGAGTTCCCATGATCGAGTGCCGCGACCTGACGAAGAAGTACGGCGAGCTGTTCGCGGTGGACCGGCTGTCGCTGAAGTTGGAGCCGGGCGACGTGTACGGCTTCATCGGCCCGAACGGGGCCGGCAAGACCACCACCATGCGGATGCTCGCGACGCTGCTGAACCCCAGTTGGGGCGAGGCGACCGTCTGCGGGCACTCGATCTACACCGGGTCGAAGGAGATCCGCCGCGCCATCGGCTACATGCCCGACGCCTTCGGTGTGTACGACGACATGAAGGTGACCGAGTACCTCGAGTTCTTCGCCGCCGCGTACCGCATCCAGGGCGCGGAGCGCAAGAAGAAAGTGGAGCAGGTTCTCGACTACGTCGATCTGGGTTACAAGCGCGACGCGCTGGTGACGAGCCTCAGCCGCGGGATGACACAGCGGCTTGGCCTCGCGCGCGTGCTACTCCACGACCCGCAAGTGCTGCTGCTCGACGAACCGGCCAGCGGTCTCGACCCGCGTGCCCGCATCGAGATGCAGGAACTCATCAAGCGGCTGCGCCAGGAGCGCAAGACGATCATGCTGTCGTCGCACATCCTGCCGGAGCTGGCCGAAATCTGCAACGTCCTCGGCATCATCGAACGCGGCAAACTAATCTTCAACGGCACGGTGGAAGAGGCCGAAAACGAGGTGCGAAAGGTCCGCGGCGGGCGCATCTTCCTCGTGTCAGTCGGCGAGCGCAACGCGGAGGCGCTGCCCAAACTGCGCGGGTTCAAGGAAGTGGCGTCGGCCGAGATCGACCCGAAGACGAAACTGATCCGCGTCGCGCTGCGCCCCGGTTTGGAAGACGGCAGTTTCATCCCCGAGCGCCTCATCGCCGAGAAGTTCAAGTTGCACAACTTCCGCGAAGAGGAAATCAACATCCAGCACATCTTCCTGACGATCACGAAGGGGATCACGAGCTGACCAGTGTTCAGTTCTCAGTGTTCAGTTTTCAGTGAAGACATCGGCTCTCGCCTTTCGTCCCACGGCGTGCGCTGTACAACGGCCTTACTGAACACTGAAAACTGAGAACTGAAAACTCCTCATGCGAATTCTGGTAACGGGCGGGGCCGGGTACATCGGCTCGCACACGGTCCGGCAACTGCTCACCGGCGGCCACGAGGTCACCGTGTACGACAGCCTCGAACACGGCCACCGGCAAGCGGTCCCGGCCGCGAACCTCGTCGTCGGCGACCTGCGCGACATCGACCACGTCGACAACCTGCTCGTCGTCAACCGCATCGAGGCGGTGGTTCACTTCGCGGCGCTCGCCTACGTCGGCGAGTCCGTCACCAGCCCCGCGAAGTACTACACGAACAACCTGCTGTACTCGCTCCAACTGCTCGACCGGTGCCGCCGCAACGGCGTGCAGAAGTTCGTCTTCTCCAGCACCTGCGCCACCTACGGCGTGCCCGACACGGTGCCGATCACGGAAGACGAGAAGCAACTGCCGGTGAACCCCTACGGCAACACGAAGTTGGCGTTCGAGCGGGCGCTCGCGGACTACGCCGGGGCGTATCCCTTTGGGTTCTGCGCGCTACGGTACTTCAACGCGGCCGGCGCCGCTGAAGACGGCACCATCGGCGAAGACCACACGCCGGAGACGCACCTGATCCCGCTCGTGTTCCAGGCGGCAATGGGGAAGATTCCGCACGTCGCGGTGTTCGGCACCGACTACCCCACGCCCGACGGCACCTGCGTCCGCGACTACGTCCACGTTGACGACCTCGCGCGCGCCCATATCCTTGCGCTGGGCAAACTCGCGCCGGGGTCGAAGCTGGCATACAACGTGGGCATCGGCCGCGGGTACAGCGTGCGCGAGGTGATCGCGACCGCGGAAGAGGTGACCGGCCGGAAGGTGCCGGTGAAGTTCGGCCCGCGCCGCGCCGGCGACCCGCCGGCGCTGGTCGCGAACGCCGACAAGATTCGACGCGAACTCGGCTGGTCCGCCAAGTACAACGACCTGAAGGCGATCCTCGAAACCGCGTGGCGCTGGCATAAGTCACACCCTAATGGGTTTGGGGAGTGACAAAGAAGAATTAGCCGCACGATGAACGCAGAAGAAAGGCACGATCAGAGAAAGCAGAATGCCGCGTTTGAAAACACTGCTGCTCTGTTCTTATCGTGTCTTTCTTCTATGTTCATCGTGCGGCTAATTCTTCGCCCGCGCGGCGCGATACTTTCCGAAAAGGTTCACGTTTAATCCTTTGCGTCCGTTCGTCTTGTATGGTTAGATAGTGCCGAACCCGCCAACTGCTTTTCTCCGCCATCCCCCACTACCCGATTCGCGAACCATGAGCGCCACCGTGGAAAACGACGTTGAGATGATCGAAAAGCTTCGGGCCGCACACCAGAAGCTCAAGAAGGAAATCGGCAAGATCATCGTCGGGCAGGAGAAGGTGGTAGACGAACTGCTCATGGCGATCTTCTGCCGCAGTCACGCGCTGCTCATGGGCGTGCCCGGACTGGCGAAGACACTCATGGTGTCCACCCTGGCGCAGGCGCTCGACCTCAAATTCAAGCGGATTCAGTTCACCCCCGACTTGATGCCGTCGGACATCACCGGCTCGGAAGTCATCCAGGACGACCCGGTGACGCGCGAGCGGATGTTCAAGTTCCTGCCCGGCCCGATCTTCGCGAACATCGTGCTGGCCGACGAAATCAACCGCACGCCGCCGAAGACGCAGGCCGCACTCCTCGAAGCGATGCAGGAGCGCAAGGCCAGCATCGGCGGCATCGACCACGCGATGCCCAGCCCGTTCTTCGTCCTCGCCACGCAGAACCCGATCGAACAGGAAGGCACCTACCCGCTGCCGGAAGCGCAACTCGACCGCTTCCTGTTCCTCATCAAGGTCGATTACCCGACCGACGCGGAGGAAGAGCAGATCATGCGGATGGGCACCTCGGACACGAAGGTGACCGTGAACCCGGTGCTCAACGGCGAGGACATCATCGGGCTGCAACACATCGTGCGCCGCGTGCCGGTGTCGGACAAGGTGTTCCACTTCGCGAAGCGGATCACGCGCCTGTCGCGCCCGGGCACACCGGAAGCCGCGGAGTTCGTGCAGAAGTGGCTGACCTGGGGCGCCGGCCCGCGTGCCAGCATGAACTTGATCCTCGCGGCGAAGGCGCACGCGTTGCTCCGCGGTGCGAACCACGTGGCGGGTGACGACATCGTCGCGGTGGCGACGCCGATTCTGCGGCACCGGCTCATCCTCAACTTCGCCGCGCAGAGCGAAGGCATCACCATCGACGAGGTGATTCGCCAACTGGTGAAGCAGGCCGCGAAGATGGTCGCGGCGTGATCGCAGCGTTTCGAGTTTCGCGTTTAATGTTTCACGTTGAAATCCAGAATACATCGGCGGTGGAAACGTGAAAGGAGTTGGGCCGTGGCGACCTGGAAGCGATTTGAAGAAATCGATGCCTGGAAGAAGGCCCGTGAACTCAATAAATGCGTTTACCGCATCACACGGGAAGGACAACTCGCCAAGGATTTTGGGCTGTGCAACCAAATACGGCGGTCGTCGGTTTCGGTGATGAGCAACATCGCGGAGGGCTTCGAGCGCGGGAGCCGCAAAGAATTCATCCAATTCCTGTCTTACGCCAAGGGATCGGCTGGAGAGGTCCGAGCGCAGCTCGTTGCTGCCCTCGACGCCGCGTGCATCGACCAAACCACCTTTGACGAGATGACGGCGTTGGCCGTTCAGGTCGGCCAACTCCTCGCGGGGCTGATCCGCTACCTCCAAAACTGCGAGATCGCTGGCCCGAGACACCTGACCGCCGACGACTGAATTTGTCTTGAACGCGAAACGTTAAACGCGAAACACGAAACGGCACAATGCCTTCCTACCTCGATCCCAAAGTCCTGTCCCGCGCCGAAGCCCTGGGCCTGAAAGCCCGGCACGTCGTCGAGGGGCTGCGCGTCGGCGACCACAAAAGCCCCTACAAGGGGTTCTCGGTCGAGTTCGTGCAGCACCGCGAGTACGTCCCCGGAGACGACATCCGGCACATCGACTGGAAGAGCTACGGCCGGTCCGAACGCTACACCATCAAGCAGTACGAGCAGGAAACCAACTACCTGTGTCACCTGCTGCTCGACGGCAGCAACTCGATGCGCTACGGCCGCGGCGACGCGAACAAGCTCGAATACGCGAAGTTGCTGGCCGCGTCGCTGGCGTACATGATTATCCGCCAGCGCGACGCGGTCAGCCTGCGCATCTTCAACACCGGGTGGGTCGCGGAACTGCCGTCGAGCAGTTCGATGTCCCACATCAACGCGATCACGCACACGCTCGAAGACACGCAGCCCAGAGACCGCACCGCGATCGGGCCGCTGCTGGACGAAGTCGCGGACCGGATCAGCCGGCGCGGGATCGTGTGTCTGATCTCCGACTGCCTCGAAGACCTGGAGCCGATCCACGCGGCGCTGCGGCACCTGCGGTTCCGCGGGCACGAGGTCGTGCTGTTCCACGTGCTGCACCCCGACGAGGTGAAGTTCCCGCTCGACGGCAACATCCGGTTCATCGGGCTGGAAGGGTTCGAGGAACTGATGACGCGCCCGCACCTGCTGCGCCCCGCGTACCTCCGCATTGTGAAGAAGTACCTCGCGGAGATTCAGAAGGGGTGCGACGGCAGCGGCGTGGACTACGTGCCGATGTACACCGACCGGCCGCTCGACGTGGCGCTGTCCGAGTACCTCGTGCGCCGGCTCCAGGCGGGGCGGCGATGATGAGGGAGGAAGACAAGCCGCTCGCGGCTTCGCAAGTGGCGGGTGTGGAAAAACCACTCGCGAAGCCGCAAGCGGCCTCCC
>CANLGS010000012.1 GCA_947490035.1 Gemmataceae bacterium | reverse complement strand
GCTTCGCGCGCCGTGCCCGCGGGGTCGTGAGAGTCGCCCGCCACTCCGTGGCGGGCGACTCTCAAGAGCATAACCGCCACGGACTGGCGGGCGACTCTCCTGCTGGTTTTCCGCTGGCTTCCAATTCGGCCGGTGTTATACTTCCATCATTAGCAAGCCCGCCGGACTCTCCCGCCACGCGCTCGACCCCACCCGCTTTCGCCTGGAGCACCTTTCATGCGGCTCCGTTCGCTGCTACTCGCGGCTATCTGCGCCCTCGCGCCCTCGGCGGCACGTGCCGATCTTCCGCCCGCTTCCAAACCGATCGAACAGGTTATCGACCAAATCGTTGACGCCGCGCTCACTGAAGCGAGTGTGACCCCCGCGGGTCAGGCCGACGACGCCACCGTCATCCGCCGGCTCACGCTCGACCTCGTCGGCCGCATTCCCACCGCCGGCGAAGTCGATGCCTACCTGAAGTCCACCGAAGCCGACAAACGCGCGAAGTTGGTTGACCGACTGATCGCGTCGCCCGCGTTCGTGCGGCACCAGGCGGCGCTGTTCGACATCATGCTGAACCCCGAAGGCGACCGCCGCGGGAACGGCGCGTTCCGCGCGTACCTCACGGAGGCGCTCAAAGAGAACAAGCCCTGGGACGAAATCTTCCGCGAGGTGATGCTGCCCGACGAGAGCGACGCGAAGCTGAAGGGCGCCGCCGAGTTCCTTCGCGGGCGCGTCAGCGATGCCGACAAACTCACCGCGGACGTGAGCGTCGCGTTCTTCGGCGTGAACGTGAGTTGCGCGCAGTGCCACAACCACCCGCACGTCGAGGACTGGACTCAGGACCACTTCTACGGGATGAAGGCGTTCCTCGCGCGCACCTTCGACAACGGCGGCTTCCTCGGCGAACGCGGGTACGGCACGATCAAGTACAAGCCGACCAAAGGCCCGGAGCGCACCGCGAAGATGATGTTCCTGACGGGCGCGTCAATCGAGGACGCGAACGCGAAAGACCCCGACGCCACGGCGATGAAGGCCGAGAAGGACATGCTCGACAAGGCGAAGGCCGCGAAGACCCCGCCGCCGGCGCCGAAGTTCAGCGCGCGGGCGAAGCTCGTGGAGGTCGCGCTGAAGGGCGAGAACGCGGAGTTCTTTTCGCGGTCGCTCGCGAACCGGCTGTGGCACCGCTTCCTCGGCACCGGCCTCGTTTCTCCGCTCGACCAGATGCACAGCGAGAACCGCTCATCGCACCCGGAGTTGCTCGCGTGGCTGGCACGCGACACCGCCGCCAACGGGTACGACATCAAGCGGCTGGTTCGCGGCATCGTGATGAGCAAGGTGTACTCGCGGAGCAGCCGGTACGAAGGCTCCGAGAGTGCGCCGGCGTTCAAGACGTTCGCGGTCGCGAGACTCAAGCCAATGACGCCGCAACAACTCGCGACCGCGCTCAAGATCGCGTCCACCGACCCCGCGAGCTTCGACGGGCTGAAGCCCGCGGAGTTCGAGACCAAGATGGAGCAAGCCGAGAACGCGGCGAAGGGCTTCGCGTCGCTACTCGCGCAGCCGACCGACAACTTCCAGATCGGCGTCGGCGAGGCGCTGCTTTTCAGCAACGGCGACCGGCTGATGAAAGAGTTTCTCACGGACGGCGCCGGCACCACGCTCGGCCGCGTGAAGACGATCAAGGAGCCGAAGGAAGCGGTCGAGTTCCTGGTGAAGACCGCCTACGGCCGCAGCGCGACCGAGACCGAGTTGAAGGCGCTGGTCGGCTACGTCGAGAAGCGAGTTGGCCGCGAGGCCGAAGCGTACAAGCAAGTGCTCTGGGCGCTGGTGACGGCCCCGGAGTTCCGGTTCAGCTACTGACTGATGTAGGACAGGCCGCTGGCCTGTCATTTCTTCGACAGGCCAGCGGCCTGTCCTACTTCGGAGCCTGACCATGCCTCGTAACACGTTCTGCCGTTCCGCCGCCCACGCGATGGACCGCCGCGCGTTCCTCGGCGGTGTCGCCGCGGCCGGCGCGACCGTTGCCGCCGACATGACCGCGCTCAACGTACTCGCCGCGCCCGGCACCAACGGCGCGCTCAAGAAGACGCAGAAGCGCGTCATCCTGCTGTGGCTCGCCGGCGGCGCGTCGCAACTCGAAACGTGGGATCCGAAGCCGGGCGCGACGACCGGCGGGCCGTTCCGCTCGATCCAGACCGACGTGCCCGGTCTTCGCATCTCGGAGCTGATGCCGAAGATGGCGTCGCGCATGAAGACGACGTGCGTGATCCGCGGGCTGAACACCAAGAACGGCGACCACGGCAGCGCCGCCATCACCATGATGAAGGGCCGGCGCGACGAAGCCGCGCTGCGCTACCCGGACCTCGGTGCGGTCGTCGCTCGCGAGATGGGCCGCGCGGACAGCAAGGTGCCGGATTACGTCACCTTTTACACGCAGACCGAAGGCCGGAGCATGGCGCCCGGCACCAGCGGGTTCCTCGGCGCGCGATACGCCCCGATGGAACTGACCACGAACAACTACCCCGAGTTCATCAAGAAGCTCGACGGCATCACCGACCTCGACCACCTCGAACGCGGCGAACTCCGCGACCTGCTCGGCAAGAACTTCGGTCAGGGCCGCAGTTCCGAAACGATGAGCAGCCAGAACGAAGCGTACCAGCGCGTTCGCGGGATCATGGCGAGCGAAAAACTGTTCGACGTGACGCAGGAGCCGCAGAAGGTGCGTGACCGCTACGGCCCGACGCAGTTCGCGGAGCAAGTGCTGATCGCGCGCCGGCTAGTCGAAGCCGGTGTGCCGTTCGTTCGCGTCGGCCGCGCGTGGTGGGACAGCCACGGGCAGAACTTCGAGACGCACCAGGAGATGGTGCCGGAACTCGATCACGTCATGGCGACGCTGATCGACGACCTGACCGAACGCGGCATGATGGACGACGTGATGATCGTGACGCTGGCGGAGTTCGGCCGCACGCCGAGCATCAACGCGAGTCTCGGCCGCGACCACTTCGCGAGCGCGTGGAGCAGCACCATCACCGGGTGCGGCATCAAGCGCGGCTCGGTGTACGGCAAGAGCGACCCGAAGGGCCAAACCGTCGTGTCCGAGGAAGTGGACGCGGGCAGCCTGTTCGCGACGATCTACTCGGCGCTGGGCCTCGACCCGAACAAGAACTACCACGTCGGCGCCCGGCCGATCCCGCTCGTGAACCCCGGCGTCGAGCCGATCAAGGCCGTGCTGAAGTGACCCGCCGCGCGGTATGTTGGGCTGACGCCCGATACCCGAGGAAACGACATGACACGCGAAGAGGCTCAGGCTTGCGCCCACATGGCGGCGTTTTACGCACAGAAACCTACCATCGACGCGGGCTACCCGCCTGGGCAGTTCGTCGCCATCGCCGGCGGGAAGATCGTGGCCGATGATGTGGACTTCAAGAAACTTCAGGAGAAACTCGACGCGCTTGGGATCGGCCGGATGGAGGCGCTGATCGACCGGGCCGGGGATCCGATTCCCGGTCAGGCGGCGTTCCCTGGAATGACTGCGATCGCCGCGGCGGGGAGGGGGCTATGGAGTTTCGATTCCCGTATCGGGGCATGACGCCGCGGGCCTGGATGCGTCTCGACTTCCGCGCACCCGACGGCACGACGCATACATTCGATTTGATGGTCGATACCGGCAGCGACGACGCGATCGTTCTCCGTAAGTCGGCGTTCGACCTGATTACGCACGGGATCGCGTCGAGTTACTTCAGCAGTTGGGGTTTCATGCTCGGTGGATGGCTCGACATCGATATGTCGGCGTGCGGGCTGGTACAGCGCGTTCACGGGTACTCCAACTACAACCTCTCGGTCGGCGTTGCTGCGTCTGATCCGAACTTCATGGGGCTTGTCGGCTTGCCGATTCTCCGCCTGGCCGAATACGGCGGCAACGCCACCGACTTCTGGTTCCGATACCCACCTACCTCAACCTCCACGTCTCAACCATGAAAGCTCCCAACCCGGATACGCTGAAGTCGGTCAAGGACTTCGCCCGCCCGTCGATCACGTTCGCAGTCGCTCGCGCCGAAGGCTCGGACACCGCGTACCTCGGCTGCTCCGACTTCAAGGTGTACGCCGCCGACCTCGCCGCCGCGAAGTTCGAGCCGAAGGAACTGTACGCCCACGAGAGCTACGTCACCGGCGTCGCGCTCGCGGGGACCACGCTCGTCAGCGGCAGTTACGACGGCAAACTGACGTGGTATGACACCGAGGAAGGCGAGACGGTCCGCACCACCGACGACGCGCACGCGAAGTGGATTCGCAAGGTCATCGCGTCGCCGGACGGTAAGCTCGTCGCGAGTATCGCCGACGACATGCTGTGCAAGGTGTGGGACGCGAAGACCGGCAAGATCGTTCACACGCTCAAGGGCCACAAGGAGAAGACGCCCAACGACTTCAACTCGATGCTGTACGCGGTCGCGTTTTCGGCGGACGGCGCGCTGCTCGCGACCGGCGACAAGGTCGGGCACGTCGTCGTGTGGGACGCGAAGACCGGCAAGGAACTCGGCACCTGCGAAGCCCCGGTCATGTACACGTGGGACAAGCAGCAGCGGCTCCACTCCATCGGCGGCATCCGCTCGCTCGCGTTCTCGCCGGACGGCAAGTCGCTCGCCGTCGGCGGCATGGGGAAGGTCGGCAACATCGACCACCTCGAAGGCAAGGCGCGCGTGGAGGTGTTCGACTGGAAGGCGGGCAAGCAGACGGTCGAGTTCCCCGGCGACAAGTTCGCCGGGCTGGTGAACCGGCTGGCGTGGGCGCCGGACGGCTCGTGGCTCGTCGCGGGCGGCGGCGCCGGCGAAGGCTTCCTGTGCTTCTTCGACCCGGCCAACAAGAAGACGCTGCGCCAGGAGAAGTTGATGATGCACGTCCACGACTTCGCCATCTCCGCCGCCGGCGACCTCATCACCAGCGTCGGCCACAACCGCATCACGGTGCATAAACTCGGCTGACCGTTCGTCGTGGTCCGGTCACTCCGCGACCGGTCTTCTCTTGTGGCACAGACATTCCTGTCTGTGCGGCTGGCCCCTCGAAGGACACAGACAGGAATGTCTGTGCCACAAGAAGTAAAACAGAAAACCGCCACGGAGTGGCAGGCTGCTCTCAAATCCGCACGAACACCTTGCCGCGGTACATCCACAACAAAATGAGCCAGAACACCGTCAGCAGCACGAGGCCGCCGACGAGCGGTTCGTACCGCCCGAACTGGGCGAACACGCTCGCGCCGAAGTGGATTTTGAACGACTCCACCAGGAACCCCTTGATGAGGTGTTCGCCGACGTAGGCCGCGATCGAGTTCGCGCCGATCACCTTCAACGGGAACGCCCACCCGCCCGGTAACCCGGTATCGAGCAGCGCCGCGAACATGGCGAGCAGGAGAAAGCACCACCCGCCGCTGAACAGCACCCATGCGGGCGTCCAGATGCGCTTCACGTTCGGGCAGGTTCCGGTCGCGTCGAGCAGGTAGCCGGACGCGAGCAGCGCGATTCCCACCGCGACGAACCGTTTGATCTTCGCGCGCGGCGCGGTCGGGGTTCGCAGCCACCCGCCCGCGAGCAGGCCGAGGACCATCGTCGCGAGCGTGGGAATGAAGCTGAGCGTCGCGTACCCGCCGCGGTTGTGCGTGAACGGCGATTCGCGCGGGAACTGGTTCAGGAACCACACGTCGAACGCCCACGCCGCGTTGGTGTTCTTGTCCCAGTGCGCCGCGAGCCCGGTCGGCCGCTGTTCGGCGGGCAAGCCGTTCACCGCCTTGTAGTTGAAGTCCGCGGGCGGCAGCGGGTACGCCGCGAACGCGAGCCAGTAGCCGACGAGGAGCGCGCCGAACGCGAGCCACTGCCACCGCGGGCGCAGCCGGCCCAGGCCGTAGAGGAACACGTAGCCGAGGCCGATCTGCGAGAGCGTGTCTTCAAAGGTGAAGTTCGTTTGCGGTTTGCCCATCGAGCGCAGGAACACGCCGAGCGCGATAAGCAGAGCCGCGCGCCAGACCGCGTGCCGCCAGCCCAGCCACAGCGGTTCCGCGCGGCCGGCGCGCGACAGCAGCGAGAACGGCAGTGCAACCCCCACGAGGAACGAGAACGACGGCTGGATCAGGTCGTGCAGCGAACACCCGCGCCAGGCGACGTGGTCCTGGTGGAACGCGAGGAACTCCCAGAACGCGTCGCCGGGGAAGTTCTTCCCCATCCGCCGCAGGTTCAGCACCTCGGCGAGCATCAGCAGCATGACGAAGCCGCGGTACGCGTCCACGGACGCGACGCGCGCCGGTGCGGGGGAGGGTGACGACATGGGATTCCCAGAAGGCGAGCGGAGGGCGTAAGCCCTCCGAGTGCGTTCGTACAATAGCGGGCATTCTAACCCGCGCGGTCCCGCCCGCAAGGAACGACCTGCTCATGACGCGCCTTCCGCGAATCGCGATCACGATGGGCGACCCGGCCGGCGTCGGCCCGGAGTTGTGCCTGCGCCTCCTCCGCGACGACCGCGTGCGCGCGATGTGCGAGCCGGTCATCTTCGGCGACGCGGGCGTACTCGCGCGCGTCGCGCGCGCACTCGGCTGGACGGAGCCGGAAGATGCGTTTGTCCACGACCTGAAGGCCATCGACGCGAGCGCGGTGGAACCGGGGAAGGTGTCCGCGGCGTGCGGGAAGGCCGCGTACACCTATGTCACAAGCGCCATCGACGAGGCGCTAGCGGGTCGCGTTGATGCCATCTGCACCGGGCCGCTTCACAAGGAGGCGCTGCACGCGGCCGGCGTGCCGTTCCCCGGTCACACGGAGATACTCGCGAGCCGCACCAACGCGCCGCGCCACTGCATGATGCTCACGGCGGAAGCGATCACGTGCAGCCTCGTGACCGTTCACGTCGGCTATCGCGAAGTTCCCGCGCTGCTGACGGTCGCGAGCGTGTTGGACACGATTGAACTCACGGCCGACGCGATGCGCCGCATCCGCGGGCGCGCGCCGCGCTTGCTGGTGTGCGGGCTGAACCCGCACGCGGGCGAACACGGGCTGTTCGGCGACCGCGAAGAGGAGTGCATCATTTCGCCCGCGATCGAGGCCGCACGCGCGGCGGGCATCGACGTGAGCGGCCCGCTCCCGCCGGACACGGCGTTCTTGCCCAAGTACCGCGCCGCGTGCGACGCCTACGTGTGCATGTACCACGACCAAGGGTTGATCCCGCTGAAGGCGCTCGCGTTCGAGGACGCGGTGAACGTCACGCTCGGGCTGCCCATCGTGCGCACCAGCGTCGATCACGGCACCGCCTTCGACATCGCCTGGACCGGCGTCGCGGACGTGTCGAGTTTCGTGCAGGCGGTGAAGCTGGCGGTAAAGTTGTGTTCGCGCGCAAGTTGACCGAACCTCCGCGTCTCATGGGGTGTTAAAGTGTCGAAGTCACGTGTCCGTTTCACTCGCGAGGTATTCGTCATGTCCCGCATCGCCGTGTGCGCGCTCCTGTTCGGCGCGTCGTGTCTGCTGGTCGCCCAGCGCGGCGACCCGGTCGGCGCCCAGGACAAGAAGGACAAGAAGGACGCGCCCACCGTCGCGTCGCTGGAGAAGCAGGTCTCCGCGCTCGAGAAGCAACTCAAGGCCGCACAGCAGGAATTTAACCAGGCGGCGCAGCAGTACAACGCGATCAAGAACGACGCGCTCCAACTGAAGAACCAGAACGCCAAGCTTCAAGCGGAGAACAACCGGCTGGAGGCGGTCATCAAGAAGGAGAAGATCGACGACGGGAAGGACGACAAGGCGCTCAAGGCGCTCCAGACGGCCATCGACGGCTACCGCGGGGCCGGGCTGGTTCACGTCGTGGTGCTGAAGCTGAAGACCGATTCGCCCACGACCGAACCGCAACTGCTGATCGACGAGACTTACTCGCAGTTGTCGAAGATCAAGACGGTGCGCGGCGTGTGGGCCGGCAAGCCGTCCGCGAAGAGCACGACGGCGGAGGCCGCGCCCGACTACACGGTGGCGCTGGTGTTCCTGTTCGACGACGCGGCCGGGCTGAAGACGTACCTGAACGACACGGTTCACACCAAGTTCGCCGACAAGCACCTGAAGAAGTGGGAGGCGCCGGTGGTGTACGACTTCGAGTCGAAGAAGCCGGCGCCGTGACGTGGTGTGACGTTTAGCGGCAACCCCGAAGGGGTTGCGCGGCGCACGCGCAGCAAGATTGCGAAAGCAAGTGACGCGCGGCGCGTGCGCTGGAAAGGGCGCGCACCCCTTCGGGGTTGCCGCTAAACAAAGCTGCGCTCCTTCACATTTCTCGTACCCAGACGCTTCCCGTCTGAGTATCCTCCACCACTCGTCCGTTTCTCACCGCCCGTTCGGAGATTCGCTCATGTCGCTTTCGCTCCTCGCGCGGGGCGCGGCCGTCGCGCTCGTACTGTTCGCCGCGCCGGTCGCGCTCGCGCAAGCGGACCGGTACGAACCTATCCTTACCGGGCTGTCGGCGCGGTGCATTGGCCCCGCCAACATGGGCGGCCGCGTCACCGAACTCGCGGTCGTCGAGAGCAACCCCGACGCGTACTACGTCGCCACCGCCGGCGGCGGCGTGTGGAAGACCACCGACGGCGGCACCACGCTCAAGCCCATCTTCGACGACCAGCCGACGCAGTGCATCGGCGCCATCGACCTGTGCCAGGGCAAGCCGGAGGTGGTGTACGTCGGCACCGGCGAGGGCAACCCGCGGAACTCGGTGTCGTGGGGGAGCGGCGTCTACAAGACCACCGACGGCGGCAAGACGTGGACCGCGTGCGGGCTGAAGGACGCGCACCACATCGGCCGCATCGCGGTGCATCCGAAGAACCCCGACATCGCGTATGTCGCGGCGGTCGGGCACTTCTGGGGGCCGAACGCTGAGCGCGGGCTGTTCAAGACGACCGACGGCGGCAAGACGTGGGAGAAGAGCAAGTTCATCGACAACAGCACCGGGTTCGTGGACGTGCAGATGGACCCGGCCGACCCGGACACGCTCTACGCCGCCGCGTGGCCGGTTCGCCGCGCCGCGTTCTCCGGCGGCAGCCCGCGCACGCAGACCGGCGCGACCGGCGGGCTGTTCAAGACGACCGACGCCGGCAAGACGTGGGAGAAGATGAAGGGCGGGTTGCCCGAAGGCGCCTACGGCCGCTGCGGGCTGGCGATCTACCGCAAGGATCCGAACGTCGTGTTCGCCATCGTGCAGACGGGCGACACGGTCGGCGCGCTCTCGAACGCCGGACAAGCGGCGACACCCGTGACGAAGGACGGCAAGCCCGGCACGCCGGGCAAGGTCGAAACCGGCGGCGTGTTCCGTTCGGCGGACAAGGGCGAGACGTGGAAGAAGATCAACGACATCGTGCCGCGGCCGTTCTACTACGGTCAGATTCGCGTCGATCCGAGCGACGAGAAGCGGCTGTACGTCCTCGGCGTGACGCTCCAGACCTCCGCCGACGGCGGACTGATCTTCAAGACCATCGGGCAAACCATCCACGCCGACCAGCACGCGCTGTGGGTTAACCCGAAGGACTCGAAGCACGTCATCGTCGGCAACGACGGCGGGCTGTACTCGTCGAAGGACGGCGGCGCGACGTTCGCCGCGCACCGCGGCTTCGTCGTCAGCCAGTTCTACGGCGTCGGCGTGGACATGCGCACGCCTTACCGCGTGTACGGCGGGCTTCAAGATAACGGCAGTTGGGGCGGGCCGACCGCGACGCACTTCGCCGACGGCGTGACCCTCGCCGACTGGCGCCGGCTGCTCGGCGCCGACGGCTTCCAGGCCGCGGTGGACCCGACCGACCCGGACACGGTGTACGTCGAAAGTCAGTACGGCGGCCTCACCCGCGTGAGCTTGCGCGGCGGGGCGAAGGGACCGACGACGAAGGCGATCCGCCCGCCGGCGCCGAAGGCGGGGGCGGGCACCGCGAACCGGTACAACTGGAACGCGCCCATCCTACTTTCGCCGCACGACCCGAAGACGCTCTACTACGCCTCGCAGTTCGTCTTCAAATCGACCAATCGCGGGGACACGTGGGAGAAGATCAGCGCCGACCTGAGCGCGGCACCGAAGGAAGGTCTGGCCCCTTCGGGTCACACGGTCCTCGCGCTGGCGGAGTCGCCGTTGAAGGCCGGCGTGCTGTGGGCCGGCACCGACGACGGCAAGCTGTGGGTGACGAAGGACGGCGGCAAGGAGTGGACCGACGTGAGCGACAAACTGCCCGGCCCGAAGGCTCGCGCGGTCGCGAAGATCGAGTGTTCGCACTTCGCCGCCGGCGCCGCGATGGTCGCCATCGACCGGCACCGCAACGACGACTTCAAGCCGTACATCTTCGTGACCGCGGACCACGGCGAGACGTGGAAGCCGCTCGCGAACAACCTGCCGGCCGGCGCGGTGGTCGGCGTGGTGCGGCAGTCGTCGAAGGACAAGGACGTGCTGTTCGCGGGGACGGAGTTGGGGCTGTACGTCACCTTCGACGGCGGCACGAAGTGGCACCACGTCACCAAGAGCGGCCTGCCCGCAGCGGTCCGCGTCGATGACCTCGTAATTCACCCGCGGGAGCGCGAACTGGTGATCGGCACGCACGGTCGCGGCATCTGGGTAATGGACATCGCCCCGCTGGAGCAACTCACGGCAGACGTGCTGAAGGCCGACGCGCACCTGTTCGCGGTCAAGCCCGCGTACCTTTCCAAGCCGGCGGCGCGCGCGGTGGCGCCGGCGGCCGGCTTCAAGGCGCCGAACCCGCCGAGCGGCATTCCCGTGTCCTTCCTCACGACGGCGAAGAGCGTGGGGAAGGTCGAGGTGACATGCACCGACGCGAAGGGCAAGCGCGTGGGCGTGTACCTGGGCCGCGACACCGCCGGTCTGGACCGGCACGTGTTCGACGTGAAGGAAGCAGGCGAGTACACGATCACGCTGAAAGCCGGCGACGTGGCGCAATCGCAGAAGGTGACGGTGAAGGAACTGGCGGTAGAGAAGGGCGCGGACGAGTGAAGTGAGCCGCAAGCCGAAGGCGAGCGAGAGGCAACCGTGGAGGAAAGTCTGTGGACGAATACGACCCGAACGGAGCAGACGGGGAGCGCTACCTCGTCTGTTCCAATTTGATCGCGTGCCACACCTTGTGGTACGATAACACCAACGCGGACTGCGGCTATACGCTCAGTCGGGTCGTTGTGCATATTCGCGCTCCGGACGGCTACCCATACCGGTTGCCCTGGCTGTTCTTGTACGCTCAACTCCACGGAGCACCGGGAGAGTACATCGTCCGCGTTCGCTTAATCGAGATCGTGGTTGCCGAGGGCGAAGAAGTCGAACAGAGCCTGAGAGATTACGGGCCGTGGGAGATCGCGATTCCGGGCGAGAATTACGTCGAGTGCTACGGGCTGAAGATCTCGAACATCTTTCTCGCGGGTACCGGTATCTACGAGTTTCAGTTGTGGGCCGACGGGTTCGACGGGCCGTTGGCACGCGAGCGGTTTGAAGCACGCGAATAAGGATCGGTTCACCACGCGGAGGTAATTTATGTCGCTCGAGACGCTTCCTGAATCGGTCGCGCCGCCCCAGGCGGCCGGCCACTTGGAGATTGTGCAGCACCTGTTGACCGAGGCGCTGCGCACGCTGCAAGCCACGAACCAGACCGGAGCCGCACCGACCGCGCCGGTGGTTAAACCGAAACCAAAGGCTCCTGCGGTTCCTGGCCTGAAGCCAAGTCGCCCCGCGCTTCGGCAGGTCAGCCCGGAAGTGCGCGCGCGTGCGGAAATGCTACGGCTGAAAGCTATGCGCGAGCCGTGCGAGCCGAACCCCCCGCTCACGGCCGAAGAACTCGCGGTGCCCGTCGGCCGCGGTTTCTTCGATCCGGCAATGGCGGGGCCGGACGACACACTCCCGCTGCCGGTTCGCATCGCGTTCGAGGAACTCGTGTTCGCGCTTCGCGCGCTGAGCGAAGCCGATCGCGCCGCGCCGCTCGCCTCCGTCGCCGCCGAACTCCCCAAGCGAACCGCGGGCTGACCGCGAGGGCCACCATGACCGAACTCGACGCGATGCTCGCCGGGATCGTGACCGACCCGCGTGAGGAAACGCGGTGGCTCGTCCTGGCCGACTGGCTGGAGGAGTACGACGACCCGCGCCGGTCCGAGCTTCTTCGCTTGCACCGCAAGATGCTCGCGACCTGCTGTGAACCCGACGCGCACCCGCAGCGCGCGGAGTGGCAGTCGCGTATGGTGGAACTGCTCGTCGCCGGCGCGCGCCCGTGCGTGCCGCAGGAAACGCTCACGCTCCCCGGCGGCGTGCCGATGATGTTCGCGTTCGTGCCGCCGGGTGCGTTCCTGATGGGCGGGGCCGAGTTCGACAGCGAGAAGCCGGTTCATCGCGTCACCCTCACGGCGGGGTCGTTCCTCGGTGTCCACCCCGTGACGCAGGCGCAGTGGCAGGCGGTGATGGGGACCGAGCCGAGCCAGTTCAAAGGATCGAACCGCCCGGTCGAGCAAGTCTCGTGGGAGGACTGTCAGCAGTTCTGCGCGAAGCTTACGGCGCAGTTGAGCGGGCGCGCAACGGTGCGGCTGCCGACGGAGGCGGAGTGGGAACATGCGTGCCGGGCCGGGACGACGACGCACTACCACTTCGGGGACGTGCCGAGCGCGGACGCGGCGAACTACAACGGGACGTACACTTGGAACGGCTCACCGAAGGGTAAGAACCGCAAGAAAACGACGGATGTGGGGTCATTTCCGGCGAACCCGTGGGGGATTTACGACCTGCACGGCAACGTGTGGGAGTGGTGCGTGGACGGGTACGCGGAATACACTCCTGACGATCAGACCGACCCGAACGTAGACGTAAAACAATCTAACGATAATACGCGCGTGCTGCGTGGTGGTTCGTGGTACAGCAACCCACAGTTCTGCCGCGCCGCGTGCCGCAGCTGGTACGCGCCCGCGGTCCGTAACGACTTCATCGGTTTTCGGGTCTGTTTCCGCCTGGATCAATTACTATTTTCTGTTTGATCGTTTTACTATTTTCTCTTCGGCTTTGTTTGGTCGGCATGTGTCGGACGTGTGCGGGACGCGGGTGATTGGGCGCGGCCCGTCGGCGCGGGGCGCAAGTGCGGGGGAGAGATGAATACGCTTGATGCGCTCTTATCGGGGATTGTGTCCGACCCGCTCGAAGAGACGCGGTGGCTCGTCCTGGCCGACTGGCTGGAGGAGTACGACGACCCGCGCCGGTCCGAACTGCTGCGATTGCACCGCCGGCTGCTAAACACCTGTTGCGAACCGGACGCCCACCCGGAACGCGCGGCGTGGCAGGCTCGCGTGGTCGCGCTACTCGGCGCGGGTGTTGTGCCGTGCGTTCCCCAGCACACGCTCACCCTTCCGGGTGGGATGCCGCTGGTCGGCGCGTTCGTTCCGCCCGGCTCGTTCTTGATGGGTGGAACGGTCGAGGACGACGAGCAACCGGTTCACAAGGTGACTCTCACCCGCGGTTGGTTCATGGGGGCGCATCCGGTCACGCAAGCACAATGGTTGGCGGTGATGGGGACCGAGCCGAGCCGGTTCAAAGGACCGAACCGCCCGGTCGAGAAAGTGTCGTGGGAGGAGTGCCAGGAGTTCTGCGCGAAACTCACGGAGGGCCAGCAGGGAACCGCGACGGTGCGGTTGCCCACCGAAGCCGAGTGGGAATGGGCGTGCCGCGCGGGGACGACGACCGAATACCATTTCGGGGACATGCTCAACACCGACCTCGCGAACTACGACGGGAAGTACACCTGGAACGGCTCACCGAAGGGTAAGAACCGCAAGAAGACGACAGACGTGGGTTCGTTCCCCGCGAACCCGTGGGGGCTGCGCGACCTGCACGGGAACGTGCGGGAGTGGTGCGCGGACTGGTACACGCCGTACACCGACGACGAGCAGACCGACCCGTATGCAAATGATAAACAATCAAACGAATATCGCGTGCTGCGTGGTGGTTCGTGGAACAGCTACCCACGGTACTGCCGCGCCGCGTACCGCGACTGGTACGCGCCCGCGAACCGTTTCAACTTCATCGGTTTTCGGTTCTGTTTCCGCCTGGACTGAGTTACTATTTTCTGTTTGATCGTTTTACTATTTTCTCTTCTCTTTCTTGCCGAACGAAGTGAGGCGCAAGAATAATGTGGGTTTTTGAGACTGTTAGGAGTTACGCAGTTGGCAGAGAGGGTGTGGTTTTCAGCCCTCGGAGAGGGCGTGGGCGTGTAGCCGGGGTGAAGTGAGGCTTTGCGAGCGTAACCCCTGGCGCGCATCGCGTGAAACCCGATGGCAACAACGCTCACCGATTGTCCGCCTTGTCCGCCAGGGGTTTCGTTCGCAAAGCCTCACTTCACCTCTGGCTACACGCCCACGCCCTCTCCGAGGGCTAAAACCGCCAACTGCGTCACTCCTGACGATAGCAGCAGGAGTGCCGTGATTGCAGTTGCCCAACGCCGCGATGACTTGACAGGCGTTCAGTAATGGCTCATGATATTAGTTGGCTAATGGCCACTGTGAGTTTGGGTCAGGCAGAATGGCGAAACGGCCGCGTTGTCCCGTGCGCGTGTCGTTAAGGTCACCCCTGGCATTAACCGAACACTGGAAATTCCAGTGGAAATTGCTCATAAAGGCCACCCTCCAACAGCCAAAACCGCGAGAACGCTGAAAATCCCAGCGTTCGCGGCGAAGCGGCCTCCGAGGGGGGGGCCACGGGGGGCAACCCAACCGACACTTCGCAACTCTCGGCTGACCCGAGGTCTGAGTTCGTCTCCGGCGAACCTCTTCACTGTGTCGCGGTGTCACTCAACTCGTAACATGGTTAGCGACGCTTCGGGAGGTTCCGGCTGTCGGCCCGCACAGCAAGATTGCGCGAGCAAGTGACGCGCGGTGCGGGCTGTGAAAGGACCGGGTGCCACGGGCGTCGCACGAAGGACATCTTCCAATGGCATCCGAAGCAGAGCTGAAGGCCGCGGGCGAACGGTACATCCCCAAAGATTACGACCCGGCACTCTACAAGTTGCGGCACTCGCTCGCACACGTTCTCGCGCAGGCCGTGGTCGAACGCTTCCCACAGGCGATACCCACCATCGGCCCGCCCATCGAGTACGGCTTCTACTACGACTTCGACCTCGACGTGAACCCAACTGACGGTGAACTGAACTGGATTCGGGACCGGATGCAGGCCATCATCCGCGGCAAGCACCCGTTCAAGGTGCGCGAGATCGCCGCCGCCGAAGGTCGCGAAATCTTCAAGGACAACCCGTACAAGCTCGAACTCATCGACGGACTCACCAAAGGTCAGGACGAGTACGGCAACGCGAACGCCACCGCCGCGACCATCACCGTGTACCAGCAAGACACCTTCACCGACCTGTGTCGCGGGCCGCACGTCGAGACCACCGGGAACCTGGACGCGAAGGGTTTCAAGATCACCCAGGTGACCGGTTCGTACTGGCGCGGGGACGAAAAGAACAAGGCGCTGAAGCGGTTCCACGCCATCGCGTGGGCAAGTGGCGACGATCTGAAAGCCCACCTCGCGCGCCTCGAAGAAGCCGCGAAGCGCGATCACCGCAAGGTCGGGCGTGAGCTTGAATTGTTCGCGAACGAACCGCTATTCGGGTCCGGCTTCCCGATGCTGCTGCCGAAGGGCGCGACCATCCGCCGGTTGCTCGAAACCTTCATCACCGACTACGAGCGCCGCGCCGGCTACCTGCACGTGTACACCCCGGACGCCGCGAAGAAGGAGTTGTACATCCAGTCGGGCCACTGGGAGCACTACAAGGACGGCATGTTCCCGCCGATGAGCTTAGGCGAAGACGAAGACCTCGTGTTGCGGCCGATGTGCTGCCCGCACCACATCCAGGTGTACAAGTCGAAGGCGCGCAGTTACCGCGACCTGCCGGTGCGCATCGCGGAACTCGGCACCATGTACCGCTACGAGAAGTCCGGCGTCGTCGGCGGCCTCTCGCGCGTGCGGTGCATGACCCTCAACGACGCGCACCTGTTCGTGCGGCCTGATCAGGTCAAGGTCGAGATCGCGGGCGTGCTGACCTTGATGAAGAAGGCATACGCGGACTTGGGCATCGGCGAGTACCGGTTCCGGCTGTCGAAGCACGACGCAAGTGACAAGGTGAAGTACGTCGATAACCCGGCGATGTGGTTGAGCAGCGAAACCACCCTGCGCGAGGCGCTCGTCGAATCGGGATTGCCGTTCTTCGAGGCGGATGGCGAAGCCGCGTTCTACGGCCCGAAGATCGACGTGCAGGTGAAGGACGTGATGGGCCGCGAGGAGACTCTCTCGACCATCCAACTCGACCAGCACCTACCGGAGCAGTTCAAACTGGAGTTCAAGGACACCGACGACACCGCGAAGCGCCCCGTGATGATCCACCGCGGCGTCATCAGCACCATGGAACGCATGATCGCGTACCTCATCGAACTGTACGCGGGCGCGTTCCCGGTGTGGCTGGCGCCGGTGCAAGTGGCGATCGTGCCCATCGCCGACCGGCACTTCGAGTTCGCGCAGAAGCTGGCCGACACGCTGCTCGACGCCGACTACCGCGTGGACGCGGACCTGAGCGACAAGCGGATGAACTCGAAGATTCGCGACGCGGAAAAGCAGAAGGTGCCGTACATCGTGGTGATCGGCGACGAGGAACTCGCGGCCAACGGCGTCAAGGTCCGGCTCCGTGGCGGCACCGACATCGGCCTGAAGCCGGTCGCGGAGTTCGTCGCGCTGCTGGGAGCGGTCGTGAAGTCGCGCACCCTGAAACTGGTGCCGTAATAGAAGCAGAGGAGTAAGAGCCGCAGATGACGCAGAGGGCCGCAGATCAGATCAAGACCGAAGACCAAGAGTTCTTTAAAACCACTCTTCTGTCTTGTTCTGATCTGCGTCTCTCTGCGTCATCTGCGGCTCTTACTCCTCCGCCGTCACGTCTTCACGTGTACCACGCTGCCGTAGGGCGGGTGACCACTCTCAAGGCAAGAGCGCATGACCAGCGTTCGCGCGTGGTGCTGGCGGTGGAGTTCCGTTCTGGTGGTCGCGCTCGCGGCGGCCACCGTGACGGTGTACCCGACCTACTCCAACTGGCCGCCGATCCGCTCCGACGGCTGCGGCTATCACATCTGGACTTACGCCATCCTCAAGGGCGATCTGTCGTTCTCGTGGTATGAGGGTGAACCTTCGGACGTGGCGCTCCACCAACCCGACCCCGACGTGAAGCGGTACACGTGCAAGTACCCGCTCGGCGTCGCGCTCATCCGGCTGCCGGTGATGGCGTGCGTCACCGACTCGTCGCGCAACGGCCTGCCGTACTCGCCCGCCGAACACTGGGCCTGCCTCGCGCTCGGCGCGCTCGCGCTGGCTGCGACCGCCGTTCTCTGCCTGGACGCGTGCTACAAGGTCGGCGCTTCGACGCTGTGGGCGAATGCGGCCGTGCTGATGCTCACGTTCGGCACCGGGTTGTACAGCTACGGCACCTACGACGCGAGCTTCAGCCACGTCTACTCGGCGCTACTCGCGGCCGGGTTGGTGTGGTTAGCGGTGCGTGCCGCAAACCTGAAACGCCCGCTCCCGCTCGCGCCGGTCGTGGCACTCGTGGCGCTGCTCCTTCTGGT
>CANLGS010000011.1 GCA_947490035.1 Gemmataceae bacterium | reverse complement strand
GAAGCCGCAAGCGGCCGAGAAACTACACGCCCTTCGGTACGGACCAGTGGTTCGGCCGGTACTGGCGGCGCAGCAGCGCGTTCGCGTCCGGGCTGTTGGTCACCACTTCCTTTACAGGGTCGAACTCGATTGTTTTGCGCAGCCGCGTGCTGATGTTCGCCAGGTGGCAGATGCCCGCGGAGATGTGGCCCACCTCCGCCGACGACGCGAGCTTGTCGCCCTTCAGGCAGGCGTCGATGAAGTTCTGGTGGTGCGCCGGCAGATCGACGCGCCCCTTCATTTCCTCGATCGGCTTGTTCTTCTCGCCGAACATCTTCCAGCCTTCGCTGTGGCCGACGACGAGCATCCCTTTCGTGCCGTAGAAGGCGCAACCGTTTTCGTAGCCTTCCTGGACGTAGGGCGACCAGATGCGCTGCTCGTAGATGAACTGTCGCGGCTTCGGGCCGCCGTTACCGGCGTCGTACTCGCACACGACGTACTGCGTGTCCGGCCACTCCTGGTCGTCGTCGAAGAAGTGCTTGCCGCCGAGCGCCGCGACGCGGTTCGGGAGCGTGTCGAATTTCATCCCCCACACGCCCACGTCGATGTCGTGGACGCCGTCGTTGCCCATGTCGCCGGCACCGTAGGCGAGGAAGAAGCGCCACGAGCCGTGGACGCGGTTGGTGTAGAACGGCGCCTCCGGGGCCGGTCCCTGCCACGTCTCGTAGTCGATGTGCTTGGGCGGTTCGCTCGGCTTCACCTTGCCGAGGTTTCGCCGCAACTGGCTGTTCCACGCCTTCACGACCAGCACTTCGCCGATGGCGCCGTCGTGCAGTCGCTTCATCGCCTCGGCACACGTCGGCGTGCTGCGCGACTGCGTGCCGACCTGAATGTGGACCTTGTTGCGCTTCGCGGCGGCGATGAGGAGCCGGCCTTCGCGGACGTTGTGCGAACACGGCTTCTCGACGTACACGTGCTTGCCCGCGTCGGCGGCGAGGATGGCGCCGGGCGTGTGCCAGTGGTCGGGCGTCGCCATCCACACCGCGGTCACGGCCTTGTCCGCGAGCACCTTCCGCATGTCCTTTTCGGCCTTCACCGCGTGCCCCGCGTCGGCCGCGATCTTGGCCGCGTCTTTCAAGCGGTTGTCGTCCACGTCGCACACGTAGGCGACGTTCAGTTGCTTGTGCTTCACGAGCAGGTTGAGGTGATGTTTGCCCATCCCGCCGCAGCCGATGAGAGCGATGGTGAGTTTGTCGGGGGCGGCGACGGCGGGCGCGCCGTCGGCGAGCGCGAGCGTCGCGGCTCCGGCGGTGGAGGACTTGAGGAACGTTCGACGAGTGGTCATGAGGGGAACTCCGGGAGAGGAAGAAAGCACTGGCCCGCAGATGACGCGGACTTCGGCGCAGATGAAATCAGATCAGAACAAATGCATTTCTGCTTGATCTGATTTGATCTGCGTTCCCATCTGCGTCATCAGCGGGCCATTCTTGATTATTTGCCGAGCTTATCCAGCACGTTCTTCGTGACGCGGACGATGTTCGCGTCGTTACCGCGAAGGCCGAAGCTCCAGTCGGTGGTGCCGACCGTGACGACCGTTCCGCCGCGCGTGTAGGTTCCCACCACGGCGTTCCCGGTGCGGCCCTTCGGCCACTTCTCGTACCACTCCGCGTCGTCCGGGTGCCAGCGGGCCGGCGCCGTCGCGAGCACCTCGAACGTCTTCGGCGTGCCGTCGGCGCAGGTGGGGAAGGGCAGTCCGCCTTCCCACTTCAGTTCGCACCCGTCGCACTCGTAGCCGACCACTTTGTAATCGGGCAACTTCGCGCCGAACGAATCGCCGCGCTTCAGGTCGGTGCCCGCGAACAGCCAGTGATCGGGCCGGTGCGCCGTGAACGCGCCGCTGCCGTCCATGAACTGCCCGTGGCTGCGGTGGTAGCCGCCCCACAGGAAGCCGACGCCGGTGAGCGCGTTCTCGGGGCGGTTCAGCAGGTAGTGGCTCCAGGCCGACGAGAGCGTTTTGAAGTCGCCGGTCTTGTAGACGGGGTCGTCGCCGAAGTTCTGTTTCCAGCACGCGAGCGCGCGCCCCTCGGCTTCGGTTCGCACCTGCCAGCAGCACGTGTTGCCGCTGAAGAACGCGACGTTCCCGCCGTCGCCGATGTACTTTTCGAGGTTGTCGCGCATCGGTGTGGACCAGTATTCGTCGTGGCCCACGCTCAACACGAGTTTGTACTTCTTGAGCAGTTCCGGGCGGAACTCCAGGTCCGAGTTCGCGCAGTAGTCGAGCGCGTAACCGGCCTTCTCGGCCCAAGTCACGAACGGGTCTTCCCATCGTCCGAACTGCGAACTCAGCGGGCGGTCGAACGACACGCGGCGGCCCTGCACCTTGTGGCGCCCGTGGTAGGCGTAGAGGCTGTAGCCGCCCCAGTTCGTGTACGCGTTGTAGGTGTTGGTCGAAAGCTGAATGAGGACCTTCGCGTTCTTCCCCGGCTCCTTCGGGCGCACGATGAAGAAGGCCGCCGTGAGTCCGGCGTTCTCGTCGGGTCTCCGGCAGATGATCTCGTAGTAGCCGGACGCGGTATCCGCGGGGAGCTTGAACTTGGTCGCGACCGGCCAGCCGCAGCCGTGCGACGAGGCGTCTTTCGGAATGGGGTGTACGGCGGCACCGGCGATCTCACCCTCGGCCGGGTAGGGCGGGAAACCACGGCCCCCCCGAACGACGCGGAACCGTAACTTGATCGCCGAGGAAGAGAGGTGCAACTTCACCTCATCGCCCGGAGCGTAACTCACCTGGTCGGTGTAGCCTTCCCAGATTTGGCGCTTCGGCTCCTGCGCGGCGTTGGCGAGCCGGGGGTGTAAACCCCCGGAGGCGGTGAGCGCGACCGCGGCCCCGGCTTGAATCGCCACGCGGCGCGAGATGCGTTCGTTCATGGCACCGGCCCCTAAGATGCGGGAGAAGCGTTACGCAGTGTACCGTGAGGCGCGGCGATGGCAAAAACGATTCTGTTCGGGTATGGCACCCTGAAGCGCGGCGGGCGGAACTATTTCCGCCTCGCGGATCAGGAGTTCGTCGGCGAAGTGACGACCGCGCCGCGGTATCGCGTCATCGATCTCGGCGCGCACCCCGGGCTGATTCGCGAAGCCAACGGCCTCGCGATTCACGGCGAACTGTTCGCGGTGGACGCGAAGTGCCTCGCTGCACTGGACGCATTCGAGGAAGTGCCCGGACCGTTCGTGCGCGAGTTGATCGAGGTCGAAGGTTACGGAGAGGTGTGGGCGTACTACATGAACACGCCGGTGCCGGACGGCGCGAACACCGGCGACCGCTGGCCGCTGTAGGCCGCGTTTCTTCTTTCGTGGCTCAGACATTCCTGTCTGTGCGTGAGGTTTTGCGGATGCGATCGGCGTGTCTCGCTGCGCTTGCCACGCCGTTGGAAAATGCACAGACAGGAATGTCTGTGCCACAAAGCCAAGGCAAATCCGCATATCATCTCTCCTACCCTCCACGGAGACCCGCCATGCCATCTCGCCTCCTCGCGCTCGTCTTGTTCGCCGCCTGTGCCCTCATCGTCTCGACATCGGAAGTCGCGTCGCAACCGAAGGACAAGGAGAAGCTCAAGGAGAAAGAGAAGGGCAAGCCGAACAAGCTCGCGAAGGAGAGCAGCCCGTACCTGCTCCAGCACGCGTACAACCCGGTCGAGTGGTACCCGTGGGGGCCGGAGGCGTTCGAGAAGGCCAAGAAGGAGAAGAAGCTCATCTTCCTCTCCATCGGCTACAGCGCGTGCCACTGGTGCCACGTCATGGAGCGCGAGTCGTTCTCCAACGCGGCCATCGCGAAGATGCTCAATGCGAACTTCGTCTGCATCAAGGTGGACCGCGAAGAGCGCCCGGACATCGACGACATCTACATGACCGCGCTCCAGACCACCGGCGAGCAGGGCGGTTGGCCGCTCAACATGTTCCTCACGCCCGAAGGCAAGCCGATCTTCGGCGCCACTTACTTCCCGCCGGAAGACAAGAAGATCGGCGACGACACCATCCCCGGCTTCAAGACGGTGCTCGGCAAGGTCGTCGAGTTCGACAAGGACCGCGCCGACCTGGAGAAGCAGGCCGACCGCATCGCGAAGAACACCATCGAGGCGCTCGACGCGAACAGCCGCGCCGTTGCGCTTGTGCCGATCAAGCGCGAACTGGTCACCGACGGCGTGGACGCGTTCGACATCGACCCCGAACACGGCGGCACCGGGAACAAGTCGCGCGGCTTCCGCGGCACCAAGTTCCCGCGACCGCCGGTGTGGAGCTTCCTGCTTGTCCAGAGCAAGAAACCGGGCAACGAGCGGCTCAAGAAGTTGACCGACAACACGCTCGCGAAGATGCTCGAAGGCGGCATCTACGACCACCTCGGCGGCGGCTTCCACCGCTACAGCACCGAGCGCACGTGGACCGTCCCGCACTTCGAGAAGATGCTCTACGACAACGGCCAGTTGGTCGAACTGTACAGCGACGCGTTCGCGCTCGACCCGAAGCCGGAGTACAAGCGCGTCGTGAGCGAGACGCTTGAGTTCATCAAGCGCGAAATGACCGCGCCGGGGAAGGGCTTCTACTCCGCCATCGACGCGGACAGCAACGAGAAGGAAGGCGAGTTCTACGTCTGGACCGCCGACGAGATCAAGAAGGTGCTGGGCAACGCCGCCGATTTCGCACTCGTTGAAGCCGTTTACGGCGTGGCCCTTCCGAACTTCGAGGACAAGTTCCGCATTCTCCGACTGCCGAAGCCGCTCGCGGAGATCGCGAAGGAAATGAAGCTCACCGAAGCGGAACTGCTCGCGAAACTCGCGCCCCTTAAAAAGAAGCTCTTCGACGTGCGCGCTTTGCGCGAGCGGCCGTTCCTCGACACGAAGGTGATCGCGGGTTGGAACGGGCAGATGATCGCGGGGTACGCGAAGGCCGGCCAGGTGTTCAAGGACAAGGCCTACACGCAAGCCGCCGCGGACGCGGCCGACTTCATCCTCGCGAAGATGCGCGACAAGGACGGGCGGCTGTTCCGCATCTACGCGGCGGCGCCCGGCGAGAAGCCGACCGCGAAGGGGGGCGCGTTCCTCGACGACTACTCGTACCTCGTCCACGGGCTGCTGAACCTGCACGACGCGACCGGCGACAAGAAGTGGTTGGATGCCGCGAAGCAACTCACCGACCTCGCGGTGAAGCACCACGGCGACCCCGTCGGCGGCGGGTTCTACTTCACCGCGGCCGACGCGGAGAAGTTGTTCGCGCGGTCGAAGGACAGTTACGACGGCGTGCAACCGTCGGGCAACTCGCAGATGGCGCGCAACCTGTTCCGCCTCGGCGTGAAGCTGAAGGACGACACCTACCGCGACCGCGCCATCCGCACCGTGAAGGCGTTCTCGCTGGCGATGCGCACCAGCCCCGTGGGGATGCCGCTGATGCTCCGCACGCTCGACGAACTGCTCGACGCCGCCGGCGGCGACGACCCGAAGCCGAAGGACGACCCGAAGCCGAAGAAGCCGAAGGAATCGGCCGACACGGTTACGGCGAAGCTCACGCTCGACGCGCCGAAGGACGGGAAGCGAACCTTCGCGCTGACGCTGACGACAGACGCCCCGTGGCACCTGTACGCGAACCCGGTCGGCGCGGAAATGCTAATCGCGTCGCAGACGGAGGTAATCGTTTATGTGGCCGGCAAGAAGGTCGAGGCGAAGGTGGAATACCCGAAGGGGAAGGAGATCACCGATTCGACCGGCGCGAAGTATTTCGTGTACGAGGGCGCGGTGACAATCAGAGGCACGTTCGCCACGACCGAGGGTGAGGTCGAGGTGCGCGTGAAACTAAGCGCGTGCAAGGAAGGGTTGTGCCTCCCGGCCAGCACGCTGAAGCTGAAGTGAAGTGTTGGAAGCCGCAAGCGGCTTCGCGAGTGCGTTCCTCGCGAAGCCGCTTGCGGCTCGGAGCGTTAGAAGTCGTTGCCGACCACCTCGCCGGTGGCACGGGTGCCCAGCGCCGAGAGCGTCTGCGGGCTGATCCCGTCGCGCAGGAAGCGGACGCTGCCGTCGCCGAACACGAAGTTGGCCCCGCCGCTGTGCTTGCTTCCGAAGCTCACCTCGTAGGCGCCCCAGTCGGCGTCGGTGCCGCTGCCCTGTGTGCCGGTCGCGGGTCGCGGGTAGTTGATCCGCACCGCGGTGCTGCCGCCGCATTCGGACCAGTCGATGGTCTCGTAGTTGTCCATGTCGTCGCCGCCGATGTACCAGTGGTCCTTGCGCCCCGCGTTCTGCGGCTCGGCTCCGCTCGGCGCCATCGACGCGATGTCCGACTGCGGTTCCGCTTCGCCGATCATGACCGTGTTCGACAACCCGTCGGTGACTCCCAGAAGGGTGACCGGCCCGCCCATGCCGCCGGCGCTGACCTTGTGGTTCGGCTTCGCCCGGCACGCCCACATGCCGTCGAAGTTGTACACGGTCATTCCGGCCGGCGAAGCGGACGGGCGGAAGTCGTGCGGTTGCAGGCCGGTGACAACCGCGAGGTAGTTGCACGGCACCCGCACGCAGTACCATGGCGGCGCGTACCCGCTGCCGTCCACCACGCGCTCGGGGGCGAGCGTGGACGGGCACCGCAGCGTCTTGATGACCGTGCCGGCAGCGGCCATGTTCCGGTCAATGGCGTTGGCCGAGGTGATGTCCACTGCGGCCGGCGTGGACGCGGCCCGCGCGAAGTCCGCGTTGAACGTGAGAGCCTTGAAGAGGTTGTCCTGCTCCATGTGCGGCAGCAGGAACGCGGTCCAGTGCGCGCCCTCTTCCGCCTCGCCGAACATCGGCAACTTGCCGTCGTTCGCCGACGCGAAGCTGTGGACCGCGAGGCCCTGTTGCTTCAGGTTGTTCTGGCAGCTCATGCGCGCCGCCGCCTCGCGCACCTTCTGCACGGCGGGCAGCAGCAGCCCGATCAGGATGGCGATGATTGCGATCACCACCAGCAACTCGATGAGCGTAAAGCCCCGGCGTACCGAATCCGAGCGGGTCATGTCGGCCTCCTACTTTGGTGGGAACGAATCGTGGTTGTGGGACCGGTTACGGTTTGGGGATGTCGAACTCGAAGTCGTTCTGGCCCGCCCGCACGGTGAACGTGACCGGCGTCTTGTCCTGGCTGGTGCCGTCGTCGTAGGGCGCGGGGATGACTTGCTTCGTGGTGACGCCCGCCTCGTCGGGCTTGTCGGTGCCGGTGACCTGCTTGCCCGACTTCGCGTCCAGGTACAGGTTGAACGTTACCTTGTACTCGCCCGCCTGAAGGCCGCCGCCGTGAACGGCCATGATGCCGAGTTTGCCGTCCCCGTCCGTCTCGCCGACCGCGAGGTTGTACTCGGTGACCGGGCCGGATGCCGGGCGGAAGTACACCATCAGCCGCGCGTGCGCCTTGCCGCCGTAGGTCACCTTCCCGCTGACGGGGTGCAGCGCCGGCGGATCCTTCTTGCTGCAGCCGACCAAATTGGTCGCGAGCAGACCCAACACGAGGAGCCGAACGAGCAAACCCATGGCGAACCTCCGACGAGTGATGTCGTTACGGTACGCGCGGGTCGAGAAAGGACGGTGAAGCGTGGCTGAAGATCGAGAACAGATTGCGATTCTGTGCGGCACAAGGGGTTCGAGGAGATCGTGTCCGGCGTGACCGATACGTTCCCGTTCTCTTGCCATTTGACGCGCGCGAACTTGGATTTTCGTCGCGTCCCGTCTATAATCCTGTTGACGACGCCCACGGATGACGTAGACTGCCGGTAAGTTGGAAGCCCGCACTTTCCAGCGTGATGAGCCGAAAAGAATCCGGCTCACAACGCGTCTTGACTTCCCCCCCTGATATCTGGCACTGTAGCCTCATCGCCCCGATCGACGACGCGACTCGAGAACGAATTGCAACGAACCGCGATGAACTACTCGCCCCGCGTGGGGAAGTCTGTGCGAACCCTCTGATCGAGTTTCCGTGATCGAAGTTACGCGGAATTGGTTCCGCGCGACATGTTTGGTGGCGCTCGCGCCACGTCCGACCGGAGGCGATTCACCGCCGCCGCGTCCCCTTTTCCCTTCTGACCGAGGATCTGCTATGCCCGACGCCAAGGGCGTCGAAGGGTCGCCACTGCCGCGCCCCTCACTTCTCCGCGCCGCGGCCGCCAAACGGCCGTTTCGCAAACCCACCGACGGCCCGGCCGGACCCGCGACAGGTGGTGCCCCGCCGGCACCGCCCGCGCCCGTCGCGCCGCCGCCGCCACCGGACCGCGCCGAGCGCGAGCGGATCGAGCGCCAGGAACGCCCCCGCCCCGCGGGCAGCGGTTCCCGGCTCGACGACCTGTACCGGATGCCGATGCCCGAACTCTTCGCGCTCGCGGAGAAGGAAGGCATTCGCGAACACACCGGCATGAGCCGGGCGCAGCTCATCGTCGGCGTCGTCCGCCGGCAGATCGAGCGCGGCGACGTGGTCCGCGGGTCCGGCACGCTGGAAGTTCTGCCCGACGGCTACGGGTTCCTCCGCAGCCAGGCGCACAACTACCTCGCCAGCCCGGAAGACATCTACGTCTCGCCGTCGCAAATCCGCCGCATGAGCCTGCGGACCGGTCTCATTGTGGAAGGCCCGATTCGCCTTCCGATCGAGAACCAGGACAACTTCGCGCTGATGCAGATCGAGCTTGTGAACAACAAGCACCCGGATGAAGGGACCGGCGTCACCAGCTTTGAAGACCTGACGCCGCTGCACCCGAACGCGCGGCTGAACCTCGAGACGACGCCGGACGAATACTCGATGCGGATCGTGGACCTGATCACGCCCATCGGCAAGGGTCAGCGCGGGCTGATCGTCGCCCCGCCGCGAACCGGCAAGACCATCCTGCTCGCGAAGATGGCGAACGCGATCATCAAGAACCACCCCGAGTCTTACGTCTTCGTGCTGCTCGTCGACGAGCGGCCCGAAGAAGTGACCGAGATGCAGCGGCTGGTGAACAGCCCGAACGCGGAGGTGGTCGCGAGTACGTTCGACGAGCCGCCGGAAGAACACATCCACATCTCGGAAATCGTCTTGGAAAAAGCCAAGCGCATGGTCGAGATGAAGCGCGACGTGGTCATCCTGCTGGACTCGATCACGCGTCTGGCGCGTGCCCACAACACCGAAGCGCCCGGCGGCGGCAAGCTGCTCTCCGGCGGTCTCGACTCCAACGCGATGCAGAAGCCGAAGCGGTTCTTCGGCGCCGCGCGCAACGTCGAGGAGGGCGGCTCGCTCACGATCCTGGCGACCGCGCTCGTGGACACCGGCTCGCGCATGGACGAGGTGATCTTCGAGGAATTCAAGGGCACGGGCAACAGCGAGCTTCACCTGGACCGCCGGCTGGTCGAGAAGCGGGTGTACCCCGCCATCGACGCGGTGAAGAGCGGCACCCGCAAAGAAGAACTCCTGATGCACCCGGAAGAGTTCGACAAGGTGCGCATCCTGCGCCGCGTGCTGGCCGACATGCACCCGGTGGAAGCGATGGAGATGTTGCTCAACAAGTCGAAGAAGACGAAGTCCAACATGGAGTTCCTCCTCTCGATGAACCTGGGCTAGCAGTCCAATAGCCACCAAGCCCACTCGTTGCAACGAGTGGGCTGATGCCGCACATTACACCTTCGCCCCAGGCGAGGGTGTTTGCATTTCAGGAGGCAAATCCCATGTTCACCCTGTCGCGCGACGAGGTGCGCGAACTGGACCGCCGGGCGATCAACGACTTCGGCGTGCCGGGCGTCGTGCTGATGGAGAACGCCGGGCGCGGCTGCACCGAACTGCTGATGCGCCTGAACCCGGAGCGCAAGCCGGTCGTGATCCTGTGCGGACCGGGCAACAACGGCGGCGACGGATTCGTCATCGCGCGACACTTGGATAACGCCGGCTGGCCGGTGTGGGTTTGGCTCTTCGCCGTCAAGGATCAACTTTGGTCTGATGCGGCGACGAACTATCACATCGCGGAGCAGAGCAGGCGAGATCTGATTCAAGCCGGACCGGGCAAGCCCACGATGCGTATGGTCGAACTGCTCACCGCGACCCACTTGGAGCACGCAGGTTGGGTTGTTGATGCACTCTTCGGCACCGGGCTTTCGCGGCCACTGGCGTCGCCGATTGCTGAAGTTGTTGAAGCGGTGAACGCTTCGCGCAACCCAATCCTCGCCATCGACATCCCTTCCGGCCTCGACTGCGACACCGGCGAGCCGCTTGGCCCGACCGTGCGTGCCACCCACACCGCGACCTTCGTCGCCCACAAACGCGGCTTCCTCAACCCCAACTCGAAGGCGTGGACCGGCGAAGTCCACACGATTGACATTGGCGCACCTCGCGTACTTGTGGATGAATACAGACGGCGGGGATAAACCCCGCCGCTCGCGAAGAGATTCACATGGACGCACTCCAGTTCCTCGACGCGAAGACCCCCAAGCCGCAGCCGATTTACGCGCTCGTCGGCGACGAAGACTTCCTCAAGCGGTACGCCCGCGAGAAGATCATCGCCACCGCCCTCGGCGGCGAAGACCCGTCGTTCGCGGTCGCGGTGTACGCCGGTGACAAACTCGACTTCTCCACCGTCCGCAACGAACTCGAAACGCTCCCGTTCCTCGCGCCGTGCCGCGTCGTGATCGTGGAGGGCGCCGACAAGTTCGTCACCGACAACCGGCCCGCGCTCGAAGCGTACTTCGTCAAGCCGAGTACGGTCGGCGTGCTGGTGCTCGACGTGAAGACGTTCCCCGAAAACACCAAACTCGCGAAGGCACTGCCGGACGCGGCGAAGATTTTGTGCAAGGGTCCGCCGGCGCACAAGGCCTACGAACTGCATTCGTGGTGCGTGAAGTGGGCGCAGACCGCGCACAAGAAGAAGCTCGCGATGAACGCGGCCGAACAGCTCGTCGATCTGGTCGGCACGTCGATGGGGCTGCTCGATCAGGAGTTGGGCAAGCTCGCGAACGCGGTCGGCGCGAAGGCCGGCATCGCGGTCGAAGACGTGGACCGACTGGTCGGGCGCAGCAAGGCGGCCAACGTGTTCCTCATCCTCGACGCCATCGGCGAAGGGCGCGCCGGCGAAGCGCTGAGCATCCTGCAAGAGCTATTCGGGGAGGGCGAAGACCCGCTCGCGGTGATGGGACCGCTCACGTCGCAACTGCGCAAGCTCGCGACCGTCGGCCGGCTTCACTTCGTCGAGAAGATGGCTCTCGGTCCGGCGATGGACGCGGCCGGTGTGCCGAAGTGGGACAAGGCGCGGATCAGTTGCGAAAAGCAGATGAAGCACCTCGGCGGACGCCGGCTGCTGAAGCTCTCCGACTGGTTGGTAGAGATCAACTACGGGCTGAAGGGCGGCAACCCGTTGCCCGAACGCGTGCAGGTCGAACGCCTGGTCGTGATGCTCGCCCGCCCGCGTGACAAGTAGGAGCGGCTGTGCAGCCGAGTGACACATGTCCGACGAGAAAGCACTCCTCGCGGCGATCTGGGAACACCCGCACGATGACACCGTGCGCCTGGCGTACTCCGATTGGCTTCAAGAGAACGGACAAGCCGAGCGGGCCGAGTTTATTCGCGTGCAGGTTGAAGCAGCGAACCTCGGCTACTGGGACGATTCACCGCGGAAGCTCGCGTTGCTCCATGCCGAGGAACGCTTGAAGAAAGCTTTTGGCACCACTTGGCGGAGCGAAGTGCCGGGATCGTCTCGGCAGGAGAGATTCTCCCGCGGGTTCATCTTGCCCGGCCGGCGATTCTCCACGAAGGCGTTTTTGCGCCTTCGCGTGGGCGATTTCGATACTGCCCCGCAGTGGGAGGTCACGGTGTTGGACGTGTCGCAGGCTTCGAGACCGGTCCTCGACTCGTCGCTTCTGACGCGAGTGGTCAAACTCGACCTGCGGATGGGGAAGGCTCCGCCCGAAGAGTTATTCGGGTGGCTGGCCGGTGCTGCGCACTTGCGGCATCTTCGCACTCTCGCGATAACGGGATTGCCAATCGTGCCGTCTGTGCTGGCAGAGTTCCTGAACTCGGCAGTTGCCGCCCCTCTTGAGAGCTTGTGGCTCAACTATTTTCACAACGGCCCCTACCGTCTCGACGGTCAAATTCTTCAGGTGATTGCGGCGGCTCCGATCGCGGGCAACCTTCGCGCTCTTGGCGTGACGCTCGCCCCCGGACAGTCGTTCCCTGGCGGGACATTCGGACTGTTCCCGTGGCACCAGTTCCCTCGGCTCGAATGGCTCGCTCTGGATTACTCGGAGTTGGGAGATAGGGGATTAAGGCTTCTGCTTGCTGGCGGCGTGCCGACAACGCTTCGCCGACTCGACCTCCAATATAACGCGCTGACCGACGACGGCGCGCGGTTGCTCGCCACGTGGCCCGGAGGGCAGGCAATCCGACATCTCGTCGTCGTGTCGAATGCGATCAGCGAGCAGGGGGTGCAACTCCTCCGAGATTCGCCCTACTACCGAGACGTAAAGTACCTGACGTGGAGGTAGTGAATTCGGTCCAACAGCGTTGTCACTCACTTCACCGCGGCGCTGACGGTGCTGGCGATGAAGTCGCGGTTGAGCTGCGCGATGTGCTCCACGCTGATGTCCTTCGGGCACGCGGCCTCGCACTCGTTGATGTTCGTGCAGTGCCCGAAGCCCTCGCGGTCGTGCGTCGCCACCATCGTTCGTACACGTTCCCTTCGCTCCGGTTGACCCTGCGGTAGTTGCGCGAAGTGGCTTACCTTCGCGCTCAGGAACAGCATCGCGCTGGCGTTCGGGCACGCGGCCACACACGCGCCGCAACCGATGCACGCGGCCGCGTCCATCGCGCGGTCCTGGTCGAGTTTCGCCACCGGCAGCGCGTTGCCGTCCGGGCCGCCGCCGGTGTTCACGCTCACGTACCCGCCCGACTGAATGATGCGGTCGAAGGCGCTGCGGTCGCACACCAAATCCTTGACCACCGGGAACGGACCTGCGCGCCACGGCTCGATGTACAACTCCGCGCCGTCGGCGAAACTGCGCATGTGAAGTTGGCAGGTGGTGGTGCCTTTCTCCGGGCCGTGCGCGAGGCCGTTAATCATCATCGCGCAACTGCCGCAGATGCCCTCGCGGCAGTCGTGGTCGAACGCGACCGGCTCTTCGCCTTTGTGAATCAACTGCTCGTTGAGCGTGTCCAGCATTTCGAGGAACGACATGTCCGGGCTGACGCCGTCGAGTGCGTAAGGAACCATGCGCCCGGCGGCGGTGCGCGACGGCTGTCGCCAGACGTGGAGCGTGAGTTTCATTGGTGGTCCCGTGGGTGGTACGTGAGCATTTTACGCGCGGGAGCGCGCGGTGTCTTGAGAGTAGCCCGCCACTCCGTGGCGATTCTTCTCTTCGTCTGCACAGCCCAAAGGCAGAAGACCGCCACGGAGTGGCGGACCACACTCAAGACAACACGTGGAACAGCAGCAGGAGTTTGCGGCCGAAGATGATCGTCCCGATCGCGGCGGAGGTCAGCCCGGCGACGAGGACCGCACCGGCGGCGATGTCCAGACACCCGTACACGCGGTCCCGCGCCTCTTGCTCCAGCCCGCGGAACAGCGTCTCGATGGAACTGTTGAACAGCTCCGTCGCGAACACCGCACCCACGCAGCCGATCACGAGACACCACTCGCGGTAATCGCACTCCAGGGCGGCGGCGGCGGCGAGGGCCACCACCGCGAAGAAGAAGTGGACGGAGAAACTGGACTGCCCGCGGACGCCGCGCTTCACCCCGCGGAACGCCTCGCGGAACTTGTCGCGCCACCGCCGCCGCTTCTTCCGCTCGGGCCGCTCGTCGTCGGTCGCGTTCCATACTTCCGCGGGCATGAGATACACCTCGAACCGCCGACGTCGCCGGCTACCGCCGGTTGTTGGCCTGCTGACTGCTCACGGGACTGCCCGCGAACCGGCCGCCCAGCGTCGAGGCCAAGTTCGGCACGATCAGAAACTGGAACCC
The DNA here is from genome assembly GCA_947490035.1 of Gemmataceae bacterium. GTDB lineage: Bacteria > Planctomycetota > Planctomycetia > Gemmatales > Gemmataceae > Gemmata. The sequence continues at coordinate 4,398 of CANLGS010000011.1, read as the reverse complement.
GATGTTGTTCTTGGTCACCAGCGGGTTGTAGGTGACCCCGAACGTCGCCGTCAGGTCGGCGCCCGTGCGGATCAGGGTGAACGAGTTCGTGAGCGCTTGCTGGAGGCCGAAGTCGTAGTTCACGCCGAGGTTCACGTAGTACCGGGTGCTCAACTGGTACCCCAGCGAGACCTGTACCGCCTTGCTGTTGATCGGGTCCGTCTGGCGGTACCCGAGGTACACGTTGGTGCGGTCCGCGCGGCTCAGGTACACGCCCGCGTTCCAGTACCGGCTGCCGCCCTCGTACGGCTCGAACCAGCCGTTGGATACCAGCGCGGTGCGGTCGCCGACGTTCCACACCGTGCCGTACTCGAGGAACGCGAACGGGTGCCCGAAGTTGTCCCGCGTCGCGTTCGGAAAGTACGACGCCGACACGTCGAACGTGAGGAAGTCCACCGTGTGTTCCAGCCCCGGGTACCCGCGCTTCGTCTGGAACCGCTGGCGCAGGTCGCCTTGGAGGACGTTGATGCTGTCGATCGTATCGACGCGGTTTTCTACCTGCCGCCGGATGGCGTACAACTGCGGGTTGAACGGGCTGTACCCCGGCCCGTTCATCAGCGCCACACCGTTCGGCCCCGGAACCAGTTGCGACTGGTATGGGGTGATGTTGCGGTACGCCTGATCCACTGCGTCGTCGTTGAGGCGGTCGAACTGCGGGAACCGGTTGTACGGTTCGTTCGACCGCGTATACCGGTAGTTCGCGCCGAACACGGCCTTGTGGTACAGGCCGCGCAGGTTCAGCAGTTCGCTGCTCACGTCGCCGTACAGCCGCGAGAACGGGACGCTCGCCCGCACCCCGCCGCCGCCGACCACGCGGCCGATCTCGTCGCCGTTCAGGTCGCTGGTGTACTCGGTCAGGTCGAGCACGCCGTAGGGGGCCAGTTTCACCGGGCCGAGCGCGAACGGCACGCTCAGTTCCTGCACCAAGTCGAACCGCCCGGCCTCGACGCGCTGGTCGGTGGGCAGCACCGCGAACGGCGGCACCCCGGTCGGCCGCAACTGGGCGTAGCCGGCGTTCGCCCGTGCGTTGTACACGAGCCAGTCGTCCAGGAACGTCTGGCCGATCAGGTGCCCGTCCACCCGCGGGAGCCAGTTCGTCTCGGTCACCCACCCGCGGTCGAACCGCTGCTCCGCCAGCACGGTCGCGCCGAAGTTCCGCTGCTGCCACGCCAGGTACGCGAACGTCTCCTGGTTCGGACCCAGGTCGAACTCGTTCTTGTAGAACTGCTCCAGGAAGTTCTTGTCGCTCAGGTACGCGACCTGCCCCTGGAAGTACAACCCCTCCACGATCTCCTGTTGGTGCCGCCACAGGCCGCGGCCGCGGGTTCCGAGCGGCGGGACCGGCTCGGCGCCGCGGTTGCCGCCCAACTGGTCGAACCCGTCGTCATGGATGACGTACCCCTTGATGATGCCGTTGCCGGGCGAGTACTCGCCCGGCTCGGCCGGCGGGATGCTGTACGTGTACGTCGTGCCGCCCGCCGGGCCGCGCTTGCTCAGGTAGTCCAGGTCGAGCCGCCACTTGTGGCCCGACGGCGGGCGCAGCGCGAGCAGTTCAAACGCGTCGAAGGTGGTGTACAGTTGCGTCCCGAACACGCGGTTGTGGCTGACGCTCAACCCGGTCAGCGGGCCGAGCGGGTCGGTCGCGTCGAACCGCGTCCGCGGCTGGTAGAATACCGGGATGCCCGCGACCCGGGTGACCACGTTCGTCCCCGTTACGATTTGCTCCAACCCCTGGAGCGGGTCGCCGGTCAGTGCGTTGCGGTACGGGATGCCGAACACGTTCCGCCGGACCACCTTCTGCTGGCTCAGGGTGAACCGGTCGGCGTCGAGCCGGACGCCGGGGTCGCTGGGCAACTTGCTCGCGTGCGCCGAGCCGTTCAACACTTCCCAGTTCTCCAGGTCCAGCCGGCGCACCTCTTCGCCCTTCAGGCGGAACGGGTCCGGGATGCCCGAGACCGCCATCTCCAGGTCGGCCCGCAGCGCGATCGCGCGGTTCAGCGACGCGTCGTAGTACACCTGCTCGGCCCGAAGCGTCTGCGTGACGGTCCGCCCTTTCTGCCCCTGCACCGGCACCCCGGGCGGCGGGCTTTGCATGGTGCGGATGATGACGTTGCCGGACAGGTAGACTTCCACCTCGGTCTTGCCGTCGCCGGTGGTGACGAAGCCGTTCGGGTTGCCCTTCGCCCCGCCGCGCACCCACACCACCGCCTCGTCGGTCGCGAACTCGGTCGTCTGCTTCCCGTCCAGGGTGGCGATGTTGATGATGACGCCGCCGGTGAACAGGATGCGCCGGGTGCCGTCGGGCAACTCGACCACGTCCTGGGTCTGCGGGGTGCCGTACCGGGGGATGTACTGGAAGTTCAACTGCTTCGACTGCGGCGTCGGGATGACGGCGCCGTTGGGCAGCGTGAAGTCGGGTTCGTAGGGGATGCCGCCCGGGTCGCGGGGCGGCTGGTCCGCGGTCCGCGGCGGCACCGGCTGCACCGGCGACATCAGCCCGTCGGTCGGCAGCGAGAACCCGCCGCCGAACGGGTCGTCGGTGTACCGCGCCGCCGGGCGCGGTTGGGCGCGGCCGGCCGCCGCGCTTACCAGAAGCGCCGCGACCGCCACCCCGGCCCACGTTATCGCCCGCCCGCTGAACACGCGGTGTCCCTTCATCGGCCGCAATAACGCGGCCACGCCGAAACGGTGATCTCGCTCGAAGGCGGGGACTATAGCGCGTGCGCCGGGCGAATCAAGGCGAGCTGCGCGAATCGAAGTAGGTGCCGCTTGCCGAGCGGCACGGCCACACAACTCGCATCGTTTCCCGGATGTCCGCGTCGCTCCCACGCGGGGTTCGCCCGTGCCGCTCGGCAAGCGGCACCTACCCCGATTCGCTTCCCGAAACTGTTTGACCCGCGCGCCGCGGGCGTCATATCATTCGGATAAGGCGTTTCGCCTCTCCGAGGACTGCATCATGTTCGCTGCCGCACGGGCTGTCGGGTTGTGCGCGCTCGCCGCGCTCGCGACGGGGGCCGCACGCGCCGAAGACGACCCGGTGTACGAGGGCAAGACGTTCTCCCAGTGGGTCGGCGTCACGCAGGACGAGAAGGCCACCGTCCGGCAGCGCGCGCTGGCGGTCGAGGCGCTGGGCAAGCTCTGGATCACGGATCCCAAAACGAAAGCCATCGAACACGTCGCCGTTGCGCTACGCACCGACAAGAGCGCGGCCGTCCGCGCGCAGGCCGCGATCGTCCTCGCCGGTCTGCGCGAGAAGGACATGGAGACCTACGGCGCGAAACCGCTCATCGACGTACTCAAGACCGAGCCGGAGTCGCGGGTGCGCAAGGAGATCATCGCCGCGATGACCCGGTACCCGGCCGTGTGCGCCGCCGGCGCCGGGTCGCTCGCGGTCGCCCTCAAAGACCCCGAGCCCGGCGTGCGTGCCGCCGCCGCCGAAGCCTTGGCGCTCGCCGGCCCGACGGCCAAGTCCACCGCGCCCGACCTCATTCCGCTGCTGAAGGACGCGGAGAAGCCGGTGCGCACCGCCGCCGTCTACGCGCTGGGCCGCGTCGCCCCGGAGGGCGCGGGCACCGTCGCCGAGACGATGGCCGCGATGCTCGGCACCGAGAAAGACCTCGACATCCGGCGCGAACTGCTCGCGTCCATCGGGCTGCTCGCGGAGAAGTCCGGCGCGGTCGTGCGGGCGCTGACGGCAGCTCTCGCCGACAAGGAGGACGACGTGCGCCGCGCCGCCGTGCGGACGCTCGGCGCGTTCGGCACCGCGTCGGCACCGGCCGCGGACGAACTACTCAAAATGGCTATGACGGACGCGACGAAGGACATCCGCGTGGACGCGGTGCGGGCGTTCGGTTCGGCACTCGGGCCGACGGGGGTGAAGGCGAGGCTCAAGGAGTTTCGCGCGCTGCTGGACCCGGTGAAGGAACCCGACTACGAGGTGCGGCTCGCGCTCATCGACGAGATCGCCGCGCTGGGTTACGAACACCTCGGCATCGACCTGATTTCGACCGACGAAGCGGTCAAGACTCTCGCGAAGGAGACGATTTCCGTGCTGCGTCTTCGGCTGGCCGACCCGCAGGTGCTGGTGCGCAAGGCGGCCGAGGTCGCGATCCGCAAGATCGAGAAGAAGCCGGAGCCGAAGAAAGACCCCGACCCGAAGAAAGACCCGGAGCCGAAGAAGGAACCGTAAGGGGCGTGCCGGAAGCGCAGGCGACGGATAGCGTGCCGAGCGCCGGGTTGGTTTGTACCCCGGAGGGGTGACACTTCTCAGCCCAGGGCAACGCCCTGGGTGACTTCGCGGGCGCGCCGGGAACCGACGCCGCACCGGTCGCGCTGACGGCGCGCCGCGCACCCGCGACG
>CANLGS010000010.1 GCA_947490035.1 Gemmataceae bacterium | reverse complement strand
TGGCCGCGAAGGTCAACCACCCGACCGTCGCCCGCGTCCTCGACATGGGCTACTTCCAGGCAGCCCTCTCAACATGTGTTTTTCGCCTCCTCGACGAGGCGAGCAGTTGAGTAGTGTTTATGTTGCTTGCAATACACGGGCTTCTGGGTGGGCGGTTTTTTCGGACCGCGTTTGTGGCGGGCCAAGCCCCCCAATCGGACGTTGGCGGCAATCGTCGTCAACAATCGCGTGAAGGCTGTCGAGCTCAGGGTCCGCCACCCGACCCATTTCTCATCCGGGAGATACTTCATCAGCGTTCGGTAGTCACCGGCTACCTCGCTGGCCAAGTAGTAGCCCGAGACCTCCGCCTCGGCTTTCGTCCCGTGAACTTCACGCAACGAGCCACGCACCAACGCCAACGCATTACCCGCCACCAAAGCCAGAGCAAACATCAACAGCGAGGCTCGGGGTTTACCCAATCCTTTGACCTCGCAATGCAGACTCTGAGTCAAGAACTGAAAATGCGTTTCAATCGTCCAACGAACCCGGTAAGTTTCGGCGATAGTCAGAGCCGAGATCGTGTCCGGCAGATTCGTCAACAACGAGAGGGTCAACTCGCCATCACGTGTTTTCTCGAACAACTTCAGTTCCATCCAACGCAGTGTGAGTTGCTCACCCGTCACCGCATCGGTGGCCAACACCTGCTGCTCGTACACCACGCCCGTTTCCGTCGTACCAATGCGTCGTCGTCGGCCCTTCGCCTGACACGGCAAGTTGGTCCGATGCTGGCGAACCAAGACGAACCCTTGCTGACGCTTGACGCCGAACACGAACTTCGTCGTGCAAAAGTTGCGATCCGCCACCCACAGGTCATTGGCCTGCACACGCGGCAGCAACTGGGTCAGCAAAGCCCGTTCCTGAGTGTAAGCGTCCTCGCACAACACCAAGTCGCTGACCAATCCCAATGCCGGTTCATACACCACCAACGATTTGCCCGGCAAGCAGGCGTTGAGCCATTTCCGCAACGCCGTGAGCCGCTGATCGGTACCCGTCAGGACGTTGCCATCCACAATCCGCATCCGATATCCGGGGATGGGTTCGGCTGCGACGGGTGGCATCTCCTTGAGTAATGGCTCCAGTTTGCCCGCAGTGTGGCGGACCAAGGCTTCGCTGACCGAGGGATTGAACCGCCCCATTTTGCCGTACAGAGCCTGAAAACTGGTGTTGATCGACGGCTGTGACGATTGCTGGTCTGCGGTGAAGGCTGCGAACACCGAAGCCTTGGTTCCAGCGGAGACTTGGATCAGCAACTTCACCAAGGCGGCGATGGTCAACTGGCGGGTGTATTGTTCCGGGGCATGATCCTCAAAGAGCTTTTGCAAAACCTGTTCGTCGAGAATCCATTCCATGGTGCCTCGGACCATCACACCCAAGGGAACCGCCTCCGCGTGGGGAAGGATGGTAATTGGGATCTCACGGTATTCCTCTGGGCCAATAGCTTTTCCAACGGAACCAGAGGGATCGGTTGCTTGGGAGTTGGAGGGAGTCGCATCCTTGCGTCCGTTCAGAGAGCAAACAGGGAGTAACTGACTACCAGATGACAAGATACGGCAAGATAGCCAATGTTGAGGGGCATGGCTTTCAGGATGTCGGCGTGTGACAGGTCCAGTCCACGGTCGTTGAGGATCGAGAAGATCCGGTACGCCGAGTCGATGTCCGGCGACGAGACGACGACCAACACGCACCGGTTGAGCATGAAGGTCGCGAGCCGCTGGCGGGTCGCCTCGTCGAGCGCCTTCAGTTTACCGAACAGGAACCCGCCGTTGAGTCACAGGTTTTCTTGGCTAATGCTCTCGACCCAGGTGTGGTCGAGGCCCACAAGTTTGGCCAGCCCTCCGGGCGATTGAACGTAGGTCTGGAAAAACTCGCGGTCGCGGTCGCGGACGAGGAGCCTGTACCGGTTGCTGGTGCCGAGCGCCTTGTTCCCCTTGGCGTATAGGAAGTGGGTCAGGTCACCGGCCAGTTCGGGGTCTTCGACCGTTTCCCGCAGGGCCGACAGCAGCACGGTCAGGGTCGTCAGCCGCTGCTGGCCGTCCACGACCTTCGAGTCGAGGACGGACTCCTGCTTGATCAGCACCACGCATCCGAGGTTCTGGCTTGTGCGATGCCGGTGGGTCACGGCGGGTCGCTCATTGCGACAAGTGAGCGGACAAGGTTGTGTCCGAACCGGGTTGGTTCGGTAAGCGGATTGTTGTTCCCCGACGCGCGCCGCGTATGATGACCGTGTGCCTCGCGCACACTCGGCGACCTTGAAATTTGGAACGACTGGTGAGAGGGTTGACACCCAATGCGGGGGCGACTAAGTTAAGGTGCGTCGAGGGGGTGTAGCTCAGTTGGTAGAGCGCTTGAATGGCATTCAAGAGGTCAGGAGTTCAACTCTCCTCACCTCCACTCAAGGTAAAACCTAGAAAAGCTAGGAGTTCAGCCAGTCGGGTTAGTGTCCTGAAATGCCAGCAGGGCACGCTATCGGGCACGGTAACGAAAAACCCCCACCCCGTTGCAGCGGGATGGGGGCCAAAGGCAAGCCTTCCGGCTCACCCGTGTTTCACGGGAGGTTTGCCATGCGTCAGCCGAAGCCTTGGTTCCGCACGTCCAAGAGTGCGTGGTACGTCCAGTACCGCGGCAAGAAGGTTCTCCTCGGCGGGCACCCCGACGGTGCCCCGCCGCCCAAGCAAACGAACGGCACCTGGAACGCCCCGGCGGTCATCCGCGACGCGTTCTACAAGCTGATGGCCACCGACCCGGCGAACCTGCCGAACGTCGGTCAGATCCTCGCCGCCCAAGTCTGCGACCTGTTCCTCTCGCACGACGAGAAGGCCACCTACGCCTGGTACAAGCATTCCCTCCAAAGTTTCAGCCCGCTTTACGGCCGACTCCCCGCCTGTGAACTGAAGCCCTTCCACGTCACCAAGTGGCTCGACGCCAACACCTGGAAGGGCGGGCAGCGGAACGCCGTCGTCGCGCTGAAGCGGGCGTTCAACTGGGCCGACCAGCAGGGGGCGCTCACCCCGAACCCGCTCCGCAACGTCCAGAAGCCGCCGTCCGGACGGCGCACCCGCATCGCCACCACCGAGGAGCGGGAGGAGATCCTTGCCGCCGTGCCCGACCGCAACTTCAAAGAGTTCCTGACCGCCCTCTACCTGACCGGCTGCCGCCCGTCGGAGGTGTCCCGCGTCACCGCCGCCAACGTCAACCTCGAACTCGGCGTCTGGGTGTTCGAGCAGCAAAGACCGGGAAGAAGACCGGCAAGCCTCGCGTGATCTACCTCAACACGGAGATGGTGGAGATAGTCGAGAAGCCCGCACGGCTTCGGAAGAAGAGTCCGAGGCCGACTGAGCAGCGATCCGAATCACGGCAGGCCACGGGCAAGGGACCGAATCATGCTCAAACTCGCCGACCTCAAAGCCGGCCAGGCGCTCGTCGGCATCGAGCCGAACTTGGTACCCTCGCGCCGGTGCCCGAGGACGACGACGAACTGAACGCCGAGAAGCAGGAGACTCTCGAAGAGAAGCTCGTCGATCAGGCGACCGCCGCGAAGACCGTCGCCGAACTCGACGCCGAGATCGCCATCCTGCCGGCGCTCGAAGCGCAGGCCAAGGTGGAGCGTTCACACGCGGAGCCAGAAATTGGTTCAAGCGGCATTCGTCCGAGTTACTTCGCGCGGCACGTCGCACACAGGTTACGCGAGTTTCGCCAAGACGTTCACGGCACTGATTCACACCTGCGGCCTGGGGCAGACCGTTGCGTTTGCCCTCGCGAAGGACCACACCGACTATGTCGAAGACCTCGCGGCGGTGTTGAACGCCGGCGGCCATCCCGAGGTGTCTTGTTCCGAGTCGCTCCATCGCCAAGCCCGCGAAGAAACGTGGACCGGCTACCTCCGCCTCAGTCGCGACGCCATTCACGCGGCGAGTTGGCTGAAACGGTACGTTGAAGCGGTTGTCGGGGAGGGCGAGTGATGCGCAAGTTCATCCTCGAACTCGCCGGTCCGTTGGATCGCCAAACACGGTTGAGGCCACCGGATCGGCGAGGGCAGCACAGGAGCAGCGCAAACAATGGTGGCGACCACGCGGGTCTACTGCTGCAACGCTACTTCTGCGAGAACGCGACCGGCGACGCCGGAGGCGCCGTGCCACCACCGACGACCTCCGAGCCATCGCCGACCGCGCGAACCGCGATCTCGACGCCGTCCACGACTTCTTTGAACATTGGAAGACCGTGCGGCGGGCGTTCCAGGCGTTCGTGAGCGCCGGGCACACCGTGTCGTCGGTGAACTCCGCCACCGGGACGGCGATCGACGAGGCCGGGCTGTTGCGTCTCGCGCCGCAGTACCTCGCGACCTTCACCTTTTCGCCAGTTCGTCTCCACCTTCGAGTCGTTCTTCTTCGCCTTCTTCCACCGTGTCCTCCAGCATAACCCGTGGCGGTTCGGGAAAGCCCAACTCGACTTCGACGCGGTGCTGAAAGCGCGGGACCGCGACGAGATCATCGCCGGTGTGCCGTTGAAGCAGCTCAACGAGTTGAAGTACGAGGCGGTACGCGGGTGGTTCGATGCGCTGAACGAGGCGGTGAAACTGGGCTGCCCGACCGAAGACGAGGCCGACGCGCTCGCCGAACTGAAGGCCACGCGGGACGTTCCGGAGCACAACGCCGGGGTGGTGAACGATATGGTCATGTCTTCGACCCATTCCATCCGCCGCTGGACGCTCAGCCGACTTATGGCACGGGACGCGGCGAACGCGCCATCCGTTGACGATTCCGGGGCGAAGAACGGCGTGCCGCTGGTGACGACGAGCCGGTCGGCGGCGAAGTGCGCGACTTCGAGTTGCGCCTCGACGGCCTCTGGGCCGCGCGAAGTATAAACCCTGCCGACGTTGGGGAACCCCTTCGCCGCCGGAACCGTCGGCCGGCAGCCGCGCCGACGCGCGAAGGTTCAGCCCGGTGAGGGCGGCGAGCGTGCGGTCGAGTTCGCCGCGCGTGAGCCGGCGGACGACGACCGGGCCGGGGTCGCCGACACGCGCGCAGCCCGGCGCGCGCGTCGAGCGCCAGCCCGCCCTTCGTCTTGTTCGCTTCCGCGGAGTGGCACTTGTAGCACTGCTCGACGAGTACCGGCCGAATCTTCTTCTCGAAGAACTCGATGCCCTTCGCATCGAGTTTAGGCTCGTCGGCGCGCGTGTCCGGTGAACCCGTGAGCGCGGCAGACAGAACCAGTGCGAATGTGCGGAAGACGGTCATCGTTCGGTCCGTTCGGCGAGCGGATGCGCGTCGGCAACAGAAACCCAGGCAACGGTGTCTCAGACACGTCGCGACCGATCCGATTGTCTGAAACCCGCGATAGTTCGCGTGGGTAACGATGCCGTCCGCCAATCGCGAGGGCTGTTGGAATGCGGCGATCAACCATGTGTTCGTCCACGCTCGTCTTGGCGGCTGTGCTGAGTTTGGCGGGGTGCGGGCCGACCGCCACTCCCAGCACGACTCCGACACCGGTCGAATCCTGGGTTGAGCCGCCGGCACCAAACGAGGGCAAGGCGTTCGAGGATGTTCGCGGGGGAACGTATCGGTTGCCCGGTCCGGGCGACTGCGCCGCGAACGTCCTCGTCTTCTTCGGCCACGACTGCCCCATGTCCAACGGGTACGCGAAGGAGATCATCCGCCTTCGCGCCGAGTACACGCCGAAGCGAATCGCCTTCTGCGTGGTGTACGCCGACGCGGACCTGGCCGCGGGTGACGCGCGCAAGCACGCCACCGAGTACGGGTTCACGTGCCCCGCGATTCTCGACCCGAAGATGGCGCTGGCCCGGCGGGTCGGTGCCGCGGTCAAACCCGAAGTCGCGGTGCTGTCGCCGGCGGGCGAACTGCTGTACCGCGGCCGGATCGACGACCGGTACGTCGATTTCGGCAAGCGGCGTGAGAACCTCACGGCTCACGAGTTGCGGGACGCGCTGGACGCGGTGCTCGCCGGCAAACCCGTCGCCGTGCCCCGCGCCCCGGCCATCGGTTGCGACATCAGCCTACCCCAGTAACCCGCGGCGCGAACCGCGTTCGCGAAGGAGCCTCCACATGCGAGTTGTGCTTTCCGTCACCCTGGCGGTGGCACTGTTCGGCGCGGGTCGTGCGCCAGCGGCCGAGGCGCCGACGTTCAACAAGGACGTCGCCCCGATCCTGTTCGCCCACTGCGCGACGTGCCATCACGCCGGCAGCATCGGGCCGTTCCCGCTACTCATCTATCAGGACGCGAAGAAGCGGGCCGAGCAGCTCGCCCGCGTCACCGACAAGCGGATCATGCCGCCGTGGATGCCGCACCCGGAATGGGCGACGTTCAAAGACGCGCGCACCCTGACCGCCGAGCAGATCGCGGTGTTCCAGAAGTGGGCCGACGCGGGGACGCCCGAAGGCGACGCCAAAGACCTCCCGCCGCAACCGAAGTTCAAGGAAGGCTGGCAACTCGGCAAGCCGGACCTGATCCTGAAGGTGGACAAGCCGTTTACCATCCCCGCGGAAGGCCGCGACGTGTACCACCACTTCGTGTTCCCCCTGGACCTGCCGAAAGACAGGTACCTCAAGGGCATTGAGGTGATCCCCGGCAACCGGCGGGTCGCGCACCACGCGGTCGGCATCCTCGACACCAGCGGCACGGCCGTGAAGCTCGCCAAGAAGCACGACGGAATCAGTTACCCCGGCAACACGCCGGGATTCCTTCCGGCCGGGTTCACGCCCGGTTACGCGCCCGGCCAGAAGGGCGGGTTCTTCGGCCCGGACGAGGCCATCACGCTCAAGAAGGGCACCGACTTGGTGCTGCAAATGCACTACAGCCCGTCGGGTAAGGAGGAAACTGACCAGACGCAGATCGGGCTGTACTTCACGGACACCCCGCCCAAGCGGAACGTCGGCATCCTGCTCATGGGTTCGCTGGACATCGACATCGCGCCCGGCGAGAAGGCGTACAAGCGGACCGACTCGTTCACGATCCCGGTGGATTACGAAGTGCGCAGCGCGTGGGCGCACATGCACCTGATCGGCAAGGAGGTAAAGATGTGGGCCGAGCTGCCGGACAAGAAGACGGTGAAGTTGCTGTGGATCAGCGACTGGAACTTCAACTGGCAGGACACCCAGGCTGATCGGAAGTTGGGGTTGCCATCGAAAATCGTTCATCCCGGATTTGATACACCGATGCAAAACGCCCTTGTTTTCAGCATCTGTACCAAATCTGGGTTGAACGCCGAACGACCGCAAGAGCAACTTCCGATCAGCCTACAGGACACCTATGTCTACGACAAGCCGTTCGTGCTGCCGAAAGGCACGGTTGTGAAGGCCGAGTTCGTGTGGGACAACTCGGCCGCGAACCCGCGCAACCCCAGTAACCCGCCGAAGCGCGTACTGAACGGCGAGCAGAGCGCCGACGAGATGGGCGGGTTAATCCTCGGCGGCCGGCCGGTCAAGCCGGCGGACGAGTTGACCGCGTGGCTGGCGGTGATCGGCCACTACTTCGAGGTCGAAGGCAAGAAGCAGAAGAAGTAAGCGGCCCGCACAAGCGGGTCGGGCAACTGGACGCGTCGTGTCTGCGCGCGTCCGCGACCGGGGTTGAGTCCCGAAACACGCCCGCTTCGCTGCCGGACTCCGACATGACCCGCCTCGCTTGCTTTCCGCTTCTGCTCGTCGCCGGCCTGTTCGCGTTCGCCCAGCCGCCCAAGCCGGCCGCGCCCGCACCGGTCGCACCCGACACCGCGTTCAAGGATGAGATCGCGCCGCTGCTGAAGGCGCATTGCGTGAAGTGCCACAGCGCGGACACCGCGAAGGGCGACGTGCGCCTCGACGACCTCAACCCCGACGTGTCGAAGGACGCGGCGCGGTGGGCGGCCGTCCGCGACCAACTCCGCGACGGCCTCATGCCGCCGCCGAAGGAAACGCGCATCGCGGACGCGAAGGTGCGCGCCGCGGTCGCGTGGATCACCTCGAAGACCGGCGACCCGGCGCCGAAGCTCCCCAACCAGGGCAATCTGATTCCGCACGAGTTGCTGTTCGGGAAGCCCGCGCCGGCCGGCGACGCGCCCGCGGGCCGCGTGTGGCGCCTCAGTCCCGACGCGTACATGGGGTTCACGCAGTCCATCACTCGCGGGAAGCTCGGCGGCCTCGTGCAGCCGTTCACGCTCGTTCCCGAGCGCGGCATCAAGGACTTCGCTGGCCTCTACACGATCGACGAACCGAGTACCGAGATTCTGATCCGCAACGCGGAAGCGATCGTCGAGGCGCAAACCGGGCACACCACGACCGGCGGCAAGATCGCTGGCCGGAACGATTCCGTCCGCGAGTTCATCGCGATCATGGACCCGAACGCGGAACCGACCCGTTCACAACTCGAAAGCGCCGTGCGCCTTCAATACAAGATGGCGCTCAACCGCACCCCGACCGACGACGATCTGAAGCGATACCTCGGCCTGTACGACCGGTGCGCGAAGGCCGGCGACCGGCCCGGCGCGGTGAAGACGATGCTCCAGGCCGTGCTGCTCAAGACGGACGCGGTGTTCCGCTCCGAACTCGGGAAGGGCGAAGGGTCGCGCCGGATGCTCGCCCCGGACGAACTCGCGCTCGCGCTGAGCCTCGCGCTCGGTGACAAGCGCGAGAGCGGTCTCGCCACGGCCGCCGCGAAAGGCGAACTCGCCACGAAAGAGCAGATCGCGGTACACGTGCGCGGTGTCCTCGACTCGACGCGCGAGAGCGACCGCACGCGCGTCCTCGGCTTCTTCCGCGAGTTCTTCGAGTACGCGAACGCGGCCAACGTGTTCAAGGACAAGCCGAAGACCTTCGTCCACTCGCCGGGGCAGTACGTCGCGGACACCGACCGCCTCGTGAAGCACGTCCTCGCGGCCGACAAGGACGTGCTGCGCGAGTTGCTCACGACCGACAAGAGCTTCGTCAACTACACCACCGCGAAGAACAAGCAGAAGAACATCGACGAGCCGAAGCAGGCGGTGATCCTCAACCCGAACAACAATAAGAACCAGACCGGGCCGGAGTCGGTGTACGGCATCGACAAGTGGGTGCCGGAACAGCCCGTCGCGATGCCCGCGAACACGCGGCTCGGCGTCCTGATGCAACCGAGTTGGCTGGTCGCGTGGAGCACGAACTTCGACAACGACCCGGTGCGCCGCGGGCGCTGGGTGCGCGAGCGGCTGCTCGGCGGCACCGTGCCGGACTTGCCCATCGGCGTGGTCGCGCAGGTGCCGGACGACCCGCACCGCGGGTTCCGCGACCGGCTCACGGTCACCCGCGACGCCGCGTGCTGGAAGTGCCACCAGGAAATGGACGAGTTGGGGCTGCCGTTCGAGCAGTTCGACCACTACGGCCGGTTCCGCGCGACGGAAACCGTTCTGGACCCGGACGCGACCGCGAAGAACATCGACAAGAAGGGCAAGTCGCTCGGCCCGGTGACGCGCGAGATTCCGCTCTCGGTCGCGGGGGTGATCGCCAGCAGCGGCGACGCGAAACTCGACGGCGAGGCGAAGAACCCGCGCGAGTTCGTGACGAAGATGGCGAACTCCGAGCGCGTGCGGCAGGTGTTCGTGCGCCACGCCTTCCGCTACTACCTCGGCCGCAACGAGACGCTCGCCGACGCGAAGACGCTGCAAGACGCCGACCGCGCGTACGTCGCAAGCGGCGGCAGTTTCAAGGCGCTCGTCGTAGCGCTGCTGACGAGCGACAGCTTCTTGTATCGAAGTGCGAAGTAAGGCAAACAGAACCAAGAAGAGCCGCAGACGACGCAGATGAAAACAGGATCAGAACAGGAATAGAATTCTGAAGAACTCATTGCTTCTGCTCTGATCTGCGTTCCCTGCGTTTATCTGCGGCTCTTTTGATTTCTTCCTTGAGGTTTCCGATGAACACCGACACGACCCGCCGCGAAATGCTGAAGCTCGCCGGGTACGGAACCGGGGCCGCGCTGCTCACGCCTATCCTCTCGCAGCTCGCGGCGCACGCGGCCGGGGACGCGAAAGCCGTCGCGCGCAAGAAGATCGTGTTGGTGATGCAGTGCAACGGCATCAACCCGAATCACCTGCTCCCGTCGGGCGTGACGCGGCCCAAAAACGGGAAGCCGACCAACGACAAACTCGAAGAGGTTTCGCTCAAGGACCGCGAGTTGAACAAGGCGGTCGAGCCGCTGGCGCCGTTCAAGGACCGGCTCGCGCTCGTGCAGGGGTTGTCCGGGCGCATCGCGCTGTCGGACCACAGCGCGAACCACGGCGCGCTCGGCTGCTTCCCCGCGAACAAGGGGCCGATGGCGCAGACCATCGACTGCGCCATCGGCGAGGCGAACCCCGGCATCATCCCGTCGATCGCGCTGGGCATGGCCGAGAAGCTCGACCAGACGCTGAACTACCAGCTCTCCGCGGCCGGACCGGGCAAGGCGAACCCGGTGCAGTGCGCGCCGGAACTCGCGTTCAAGGCGCTCTTCGGCAGCGTGTCCGGCGGCAACAGCCGCGCCGCGTTCGACCGCCGCACCAACCTGCTCGACTTCATGGCCGGCGACGTGAAACGCGCGCAAGACGGGTTGGCCGGCGAGGAGAAGGCGAAGTTCGATCAGTACCTCGAAGCGTTCGAGAACCTGCGCGACCGGCAGGCGAAGATCGACCTCATCAAGGACGACCTGAAGGCGCACGCGCCGAAGCTCGACGACAAGTTCAAGAAGCCCACCGAGACGAACCGGCTCGAATCGCAGTTCGACATCGCGGCCGCGGCTCTCATCACCGGGCTGACGAACACGGTGCTGCTCACGAGCGGCGGCGGCGGGCAGCACTTCCCGGCGTTCCCCGAACTCGGCGTCCCGGTCGGCGGCCACCACTACGGGCACGGCGGCGGCGTCGAGGGCAAGACCTACGAGGACTGTTTCGTCGCGGTGCGCCAGTACCACTGCAAGCTGATCGCGGGCCTGGCGAAGAAGTTGGAGAGCGTGAAGGAGGGCGCCGGCACGATGCTCGACAACACGGTCATCGTGTACCTGAGCGACAGCGGCGACGGCCACCACCCGAACCTGCTGGAGTGGCCGGTGGTGCTGCTCGGCGATCTGGGCGGCGCGCTGAAGACCCGCGGCCGGTATCTGCAACTGCCCGCCTACGGCACGAAATCACACCGCACGATGGCGAACCTGTACTGCACGCTGCTGCACGCGGTCGGCAAGCCGCGCGATAAGTTCGGCGTCGCCGACCCGGGGTTGAAGGACGTGAACCAGACCGGCGTGGTCGCGGACCTGATGACGTGATAGGCAGGTCGGAAGAGTGAAGAGCCGCAGATGACGCAGACGGACGCGGATCAAGGCCAAGAAGCAGAGTGCTTTTGAAGAACTCTTCCGTCTTGGTCTTGATCTGCGTCCGTCTGCGTCATCTGCGGCTCTTCACTCTTCGTGTTACTTCTGCTCCGGGGCGACCACCTTGCCCGCGGTGCGGACGGGGTCCAAACTCGGCACGTAGTTCTTCATGTCGTCGCCGCGCTTCACGAGGTCGCCGACGAACGGCCGCACCGGCACCTTGTCCTTCTCGGTGGGCTTCTTGTCGAGGAACGCGCCGTCGGTCAGCGACACCCACACCGGGCGCCGGTAGTTCACCACCTCCGCGCCCTCGTCCTTCACCTTGTGGACCGCGTCCGCGTTCGGGCCGGCGGTGAACTCCAGCACGCTGTAGTCCGGCGACACGCGGTAGTAACGGTAGCCGCACCGCGGCGGCTCGCCGCCTTTCATCACGTCCGGATACTCGCTCAGCCAGTACATGTTGCCCTGCACCCAGTTCACGTAAACCCACTCGTTCGGCTTGAGGATGTCGTTCATCGCGACGCGCTTCACGACCTCGCCGGTCTTCTTGTAGATCACCAGGCGGTCGCCGAACCCGGCGTACTTCTTGAACTCGTCGCTCGGGTTCTTGTTGAGCGACTTGTCGCCCGTCGCGCCCGGCGGCTTGCTGCCGGCGCCGGTCCAGTTCGCGGTCTGCCACACGGCGAACGCCTCGCCGCCCGGCGGCACGAAGACGTGCGCGTACGCGACCTGGAAGTGCTCCAGTCCTTGTGGCAGCCCGACGAGTTTACCGGTGTGCTTCTCGTCGGACTTGGTGTCCTTCCATGTAAACTCCCAGCCGTCCTTCCCCCTGCCGTAGTTCTTCGGCTCGGCGGTGACGACGTACCGCCCGTCGGCGGACTGGCAGCCGTCCACGTAACCGGGCCGGGTGTGACCGGCCAGCGCGACCGCGGGACAAACGAGCGCGGCGAACGCGGCGAGCAAGTGGCGCGACATACGACCGGACTCCGCGAGTGATGATGCCGAGAGAACCCCGCTCGTGGAACTCGGAGACGCGGTTACGCCAACGGGTCACCACCCGGCGGCCGGTAACTTCGCCTGATGCACGCGGTACTCGCCGGCCCCGGTGATGTACAGCGTGCGCCCGTCCGTGTCGGTGGATCAGGTCGCGGTGAAGCACCTCGGGCCGACGTGGGTGCCGTCGCTGGCGCTGTCGTTCGCCGACGGGGTCGGCACCGCGACGCTGTCGCGCAACTCGATGGGCGTGGACGTGCCCGCGACCGCGAACTACCGGACCGTGTTCGAGCGCCTGTTCCCGCCCGCGGACAAGGACCAACTCAAGGAGGCGAAGGCGCGGCTCGCGCTCAACCACAGCATCCTCGACACGGCCGGCGCGGGCGTGAAAGACTTCCAGCGCCAGTTGGGGGCCGACGACCGCAAGCGCCTCGACCAGTACCTCGACTCGATTCGCGAGGTGGAGAAGCGCCTGGACGACAGCGAAATGATCCTCGACCGCGGGCGGCCCAAGTTCGACGAGGAGAGCGTGAAGACCGTGCCGCAGGGCAAGAACGGGATGCGCGAGCACATCGAGATGATGATGGACCTCATCGCGCTCGCGTTCCAGACGGACATGACGCGCGTGGTCACGCACAGTTTGGGCGGCGAGGGCGGCCCAAACTACGACGAGTACAAGGACTGGGCGCAGGCGGCCGGCGCGCCGGTGCGCGGCGCGCACGACGTTCACCACAAGGCGCAGGGCGGGGCCGACTCGCCGGAGGCGAAGGTGATCGCGAGCCGCGACGAGATGCTGGTCGCGTGCCTGGCGCGCCTCATGGACAAGCTGAAGGCGATCCGCGCCGCCGACGGCAACCTGCTCGACCACACCGTGCTGCTGTTCGGCGGCGCGCAGATTTCGAGCCACAGCGGGAAGAGCTTCCCGACGCTGCTCGCGGGCGGGCGTAAGCTCGGGTTCAAGCACGGCCAGCACGTCAAGTACGAGGGCGACAAGGTGCCGATGTCGAACCTGTACCTGACGATCCTTCAGCAACTCGGGTGCCCGGTGAAGGCGTTCAAGGAGAGCAGCGCCCCGCTCTCGGAAGTGCTGGCGTAAGTCGTTTATCGCCGACACGCCGACGCTGGTGTGTCGTGATCGTTCCCCGGAGTCGCGCCCGCGGGCGCGGCTCAGTCCGTTGCTGTTATCACCGACTCGACGAACGCCTTGCACTCGTCGAGGCTCAACTTCCCGTCGCCGTCCTTGTCGGCCGCCTTTCCGTGGGCACGACGGCGTGCAAGCAAAAGAAGAGAAAATGCCACGCACGGGTCAGCACGCTTTGCGTGCGCCACCCTGGGTAACCTTCGCGGACGACCCCTCCGCCTGACACCCGGGGTGCGCTCGCAAAGCCTCGCGACCTCGGCTGAGGAATACAACTCCTTCGGAGTAAAAACAAAAACCATACAATCACTTCCCACCCTTTCACGGAGCCTCACCCCATGCGCTCGCTCGTTGCCCTCTCTCTGTTCCTCGTGCCGGTCGCCGCGGTGTTCGCCGCTGATGCCGACCCGTGGAAGCTCGACGACAAGTTCAAGGCCGCGAAGCCGGAAGACCTGAAGGACGCGGCCGGCACCAAACCGCCCGAAGGCGCGGTCGTGCTGTTCGACGGCAAGGACTTCTCGAAGTGGGTCAAGAAGAACGGCAAGGACGAGGTGAAGTGGACGCTGAAAGGCGGCGTGATGGAGGGCGTGAAGGGCCACGGCGACATCGTCACGAAGGACACGTTCGGCGGGAAGTTCAAACTGCACGTCGAGTTCCGCGTGCCCTACGAACCGGACGGCAAGGGGCAGGGTCGCGGCAACAGCGGCGTGTACGTGCAGGGCCGCTACGAGGTGCAGATTCTCGACAGCTACGGCTTGGTGTCGGGCAAGAACGATTGCGGCGCGATCTACGAAGTGGCGGCACCGAGCGTCAACGCGTGCAAGGCGCCGACCGTGTGGCAGAGCTACGACATCGAGTTCACGGCGCCGAAGGTCGAAAACGGCAAGAAGACCGAACCCGCCCGCATGACGGTGCATCATAACGGCATTAAAATCCACGACGACATTGCCGTGACCAGCGACAACACGCGCGCCGGCCTCGGCGGGGACATCGGCAAGCCCGGCCCCATCATGCTGCAAGACCACGGCCACCCGGTGCAGTTCCGCAACGTCTGGTTGTTGCCGGTCAAGTGACGGCGCGTTGAATGTAGCCCGCCGCTCCGCGGCGGTATTCTCGGCCCGGTCGGGAACGCAAGGCGCGTCACGAGATAGAAGACCGCCGCGGAGCGGCGGGCTACATTCCCGAAGAGACGAGTAATGAGTGACGAGTTAGAGGCCGAAGCGTTCGATCCGATTCCCTCGACCCCCTGCACGGCACCCGAACATGATTTAACTCCTCACTCTTCGCTCCTCGTTACTCACTCTGCAAACCCCGGCGGCAGTCGCGAGCTACTCAAGCTCGCGCTGCCGCTGATCGTCAGCCAGAGCTTCATGACGGTGCAGGTGTTCGTCGATACCGTGCTGCTGTCGTGGCACGACCCGCTCGAAATGGCCGCGTCGTTCCCGGCGGTCATGTGGTACTGGCTGTTCTTCGGCGTGCTGCAAGTCACCGCGGGGTACACGTCCACGTTCGTCGCGCAGTACACCGGGGCCGCGCGGCCGCACCGCGTCGGGCCGGCCGTGTGGCAGGGCATCCACTTCGCGGTAATCGCGGGGCTGCTGTTCCTGCTGGTGTGGCCGCTCGCGTCGTTCTTCATCTCGCTCGGCGGGCACACGCCGGAAATCCAGCGGCTCGAAACGATCTACCTGAAGTGCCTCGCGTTCGCGGGTCTGCCGATGCTCGTGATGAGTGCGGTCAACGGGTTCTTCTCCGGCCGCGGGCAGACGTGGACCGTTCTCGGCATCGAAGCCGTCGGCACGGCGGTCAACATCGCGCTCGCGCTGGTGCTGATCTTCGGGCGGTGGGGCTTCCCGGAGATGGGTATCGAAGGCGCGGGCTGGGCGACGGTCGCGGGGTCGTGGGCCGCGGCACTGTTCGCGCTGGCGCTGATGGTCCGCAAGAAGTTCCGCGTACAGTTCGGCACGCTGACGGGTTGGATGCCCGAACGCGAGCTGTTCAAGCGGCTCATGAAGTACGGCGGCCCGGCCGGAATGCAGGTGTTCCTCGACGTGCTCGTGTTCAACTTCTTCACGCAACTCGTCGGCCGGTTGGGGGACGCACCTCTCGGCGCGACCACGCTCGCCATCCGGCTGAACATGATCGCGTTCCTGCCGATGATGGGGATGGGCCAGGCGATCTGCATTCTGGTGGGCCAGCGGCTCGGCGCGAACCGCCCGGACCTCGCCGAGAGAAGCGCGTACACCGGGCTGAAGTGGACGTTCGGGTACATGTGCCTGATCGCGCTCGCCTACGTCACCATCCCGACGCTGCTGCTCGCCGTGTTCGAGGGCGACAAGGAACCGGAGAAGTTCGCCGCGATCGCCGCGATCGTGCCGAACCTGCTGCTGTGCGTCGCGGTGTTCTCGGTCGCGGACGCGATCAACGTGTCGTTCGCGTTCGCGCTGCGCGGGGCCGGCGACACGAAGTACGTGACTCTGCTCACGTTCGCGCTCGCGTGGCCGCTGATGGTGATCCCGACGGCGGTCACGGTGTACGCGGGCGGCAGCGTGTACTGGTGCTGGGTGTTCGCCACGCTGCACATTCTGGGCATGAGCGTGTGCTTCTGGTTCCGGTTCAGAAGCGGGAAGTGGAAGTCGATGCGCGTCATCGAGCCTTCGCTTGAAGAGTCGCAAGTCGTAAAGTCGTAAAGTCGTAAAGTCGAAGACCTCAATCGACTCCGGTCTTCGACTTTACGACTTGCGATTTTCAGACTTGCGACTACTTCTTGCGAAGCAGTTTCAGATGCACGTCGGCCACGTCCCACATGTAGTGGCCGATCTTGTACTTCTCGGCGGCGGCGGTCATGTGTTCCAGGCACTTCTTCGCGTCGCCCTCGCTCTCGTAGTAGAGCGCGACGTAGAGGTTCGCGTAGAACCGGGCCTCCTTTAGCGGTTCGTCCTTGAGCTTCGCGTTCTCGGCCGCGTCGAGCACGTCCTGGGGCTTGATCTTCCCCGCGAACAGGTCGAGCACCTTGTTCATCGGCACGCGGCCGTCCTTGGTGACCGGGATCAGGTCTTCGCGGGCCTTCTTGGGCGTGTTCGCGCGGGCGTTGCACAGGTAGTGCCACGCCGAGTTCTCCACGTCCTCCGGGTTCACCTTGCGGTGCAGGTCGAACTGCGCGACGCCGTCCTTGAACTGGCCCGCGTAGTACAGCGCGATGCCCCGGCGCCAGTGGTCGGGCGCGAACTTCGGGTCGCTCTTGAGGTACTCGTCGAAGTCCGCGACCGCCTCCTTGAACTTGCCGGACTTCAATCGGGCGTCGCCGCGCGAGTCGTAGGCGCGGGCCGTCTTCGGCGCCAGCGCGATCAGCTTCGTCCACTCGGCTTCGGCCTCGGCGTTTTGGCGGAGCGCGGCGTGCGCGGTGGCCGCCGCGAACGGCACCGCCGGGTTCTTCGGGTCCAGCTCCGCGGCCTTCTTCGCCAGCGGAATCACGTCCTCGAACTTCTTCGCCTTCATCGCGGTCTCGATGTCGTCGAGCAACTTGAGCAACTCCTTCTCCTTTTCCTTCTCGTCCTTCTTTTCCTGGGCGCTCGCGGAGAGGCAGACGGCCGCGACGAACGCGGCGGCGACGAACACGCGCATGGGTACTCCTCGTAGGAATGGTGGGAAGAACCCCTCCCCAACCCCCTCCCCTAAGAAGGGAGGGGGAGCTGAGACAGAAGCCGCTCGCGGCTTCGCAAGGAGAGGTCTCGGTTGGGATGATCCTATTCCGGCGGGCGGTGCTATAACAGCTTCCGTCTTCCTCATTCTTAATCAACGCGGAGGTACGCAAATGGCAGCGCCGAGCAAGGGCCAGCCGGAAGGGCTGGACAAGCAGAAGATGAAGCAGATCCTCGTGCCGGCCCTGGCGGTGGCGGCAATCGTGATCCTGGTGGGGCTGGTGGTGTACGTGTCGGACAGCGCCGCGGCGCCGAAGATGCCGTCGGACAAGTCGAACGGCACCGAGAACGACCCGGACCTGAAGGAGATGACCGCCGGCGTAAAGTACCGCGACCTGAAGACGGGCATCGGCGAGGCGTGCCCGCCGGGCGCGGAGGTCGAAGTTCATTACGTCGGGTGGCTGACCGACGGCACCGTGTTCGACAGCAGCCGCGAGCGCAACAAGACCGCGACGTTCAAGCTGACGGAAGTGGTCGCGGGCTGGGGCGAGGGGATCCCCGGCATGAAGCCGGGCGGGGTGCGGAAACTCGTGATCGCCCCGGAGAAAGGGTACCGCAATCAGGAGAAGGGCAAGATCAAGCCGAACAGCACGCTCATCTTTGAAGTGGAACTGGTAAGCATCGTTCCGCCGAAGAATCCAACGATGTCCGATGGCTCCAACGGCGGCACCGACGACCCCGGCCTCAAGGACATGGGCGAGGGGTTGAAGTACCGCGATCTGAAGGAAGGTACCGGCGAGCCGGTCGCAGAGGGCGCGACGATCACGGCTCACTACACCGGTTGGACTGTGGACGGGAACGTGTTCGACAGCAGCAAGACGCGGGGGGAACCGATGACAGCTTCACTCGCCGGGGGATTGATCAAGGGTTGGAATAAGGGCATTCCGGGCATGAAGCCCGGCGGGATTCGTAAGCTCGTCATCCCCGCGGCGCTGGGCTACGGCGCCGCGGGCAGCGGCGAGAAGATCCCCGGTGGCGCCACCCTCGTCTTCGAGATCGAACTTATCAAGTAGTGGTTTGGTATTTACCCCGAAGGGGTTGTATTCAATAGGGCGTAACCGGTCGGGCTCTCTGGATGAAGTCGTGTCCTGACAAGGACATGGGCAGATCGACGGTGACGAAACAGCCTTCCTGGCGGAGAACATGGGTAACCACACCAACATGCTCGTCCAACCAGGAAGGCCGGGAGTCATGATC
>CANLGS010000009.1 GCA_947490035.1 Gemmataceae bacterium | reverse complement strand
GTAGCACCACCGCTGACGGGCTTCACGCGCTCGCGCTGTGCGGAGTCGCGTCCGAACAGGCCGACGCGCAGCGCCGCGTCTTGGCCGAAACGTGGCTCACGAAGCACTTCCGCGCCGACCACCACCCCGGCACCTACATCCCGACGCACGAGCGCAACCGCGACGCGGTGTACTTCTACTACGCGGCGTCCGCGGCGCGGGCGTTCCGCAATCACAAACTTGTGTTACCCGATAGTCGCGATTGGGTCGCGGAACTGAGTTACGAACTGGCGATTCGGCAGGCGAAAGACGGGAGTTGGACGAACCCGATTGAGTTGGTGCGAGAGAACGATCCCATCGTAGCGACGGGTAACGCGATCCTCGCGCTGGCCCGATGCCGCTCTCGGTAGGTGCCGCGAGCCGAGCGGCACGGTCGCACAACTCGCATAGCTTCTACGGCGTCGTGTGGTGCCCACACTCAGGCTATCCCGTGCCGCTCGGCAAGCGGCACCTACCCAGAGTCACTTTCGTTCGGCGACCTGATCGACGACTTGCTTCACGGCATCGTAAGCCTTTTCAGCCTTCCCCTCGTACTGGCGCCGCGCGCCCTCCGCGTTAATCACCACCGACGCGCGACACACGTACTTCCCGTCTTCGCGTTCGAGCGTGCGGTCCTCGCGCTTCACGCCCAGCTTTTCGAGCCGGTTGAACAATTCCGACACGCCCTCGCCCACATCGGTTGGCAGCACGCCGCCGGCTTGTAGTGTCACGCCGGGCGTGTCGATCTTCAACTCTTCGCCGTCGTTGATGCGGCCCGCGAGGGACGCCGGCGTGGTCAATTTGCCGGGCAGCACGGTGCCCTTGAACCGCTCCGGGTCGTCGGTGTAGCCGACCTTGTCGTTGCGCCCGCCGGCCGGCGTGGTCAGCGGGTCGGCCTTGCCCTTCGTGCCGATCCCGCGCTCGGGAACCGGTAGGTCTTGGCGCGGAATGAGCTTCGGCCCGGACACGAGCGGATCGTTCTTCCGGCCGACGGGGGCGCCCTTCGCGTCCTTGTCCGTTTTGCAGCCCGCGAGCGCGAGCAGGCCCGCGGCGCTGAGGGCGAATGCCCAGCGGCGAGCGGTGCGACGGGTGAGGAGTGAAAGAGCCGTCATCTTGACCCGCCTCCGGGGGCGGCTACATCACCAGTGAGTTCCGGGATCTAACCACTCTTACTTTCCCCCGTTCACGGCCATCCGTCTACGGCGAGAGGCGCGAAACGGGTGCCCGGAGCGTCTCCGAGGGTGGGAGAGCAGCCGGTTAGACGGACTTTGCGGGTTAGAGAGTAGCCCGCCACTCCGTGGCGGTTCTTCTCTTCCTTCCGTAGTCCAAAAGCGAAGACCGCCACGGAGTGGCGGGCTACTCTCCGGACTTTGCGGGCGGGCATACCCAACACGCGGAAAGGGTGCAATGGCGGTTCACAAGATCGCGGTCATCGGCGGCGACGGGATCGGGCCGGAAGTCATCGACCAAGCGGTGCGCGCGACCGAAGCCGCGGTACGCAAACACGACCGCGCCGAGTTGAAGTGGAATCATCTCCCGTGGAGTACCGCTTACTACAAGCAGCACGGCCGGATGCTGCCGGAAGACGGCTGGGACCAACTCGCCCCGCACGACGCCATCCTCTTCGGCGCGGTCGGCGACCCGAGCGTGCCCGACAAGATCACGGTTCACGAACTGCTGCTCCCGATGCGGCGGAAGTTCGACCAGTACGTGAACCTGCGGCCCGCGTACCTGTTCGCCGGCGTGCCGTGCCCGCTCGTCGGCAAGAAGCCGGGCGAGATCGACATGCTCGTTTTCCGCGAGAACACCGAAGGCGAATACGCGCCCGTCGGCGGCAGCCTCTATCCGGGCACCGAGAACCAGATCGCGATTCAGACCGGCGTGTTCACCTGGAAGGGCTGCGAGCGCATCCTTCGCGCGGCTTTTGAAGCCGCGCGGAAGCGCCCGCGCAAGAAGCTCACGAGCATCACCAAGTCGAACGCGCAGGTGTACGGCCTCGGGTTGTGGGACGACGTGTTCGCCGCGGTGCGCAAGGACTACACCGACGTGGAAAGCAGTTCGCTCCTGGTAGATGCTGCCGCGATGGACTTCGTGCGCAAGCCGGAGACGTTCGACGTGGTGGTCGCGAGCAACCTGTTCGGCGACATCCTCACCGACCTGAGCGCCGCAGTGACGGGGAGCATCGGGCTGGCGAGCAGCGCGAACGTCAACCCGACGAAGAAGTTCCCGAGCATGTTCGAGCCGGTCCACGGCAGCGCGCCGGACATCGCCGGGCAAGGAAAAGCCAACCCGCTCGCGGCGGTGCTGTCGGCGGCGCTGATGCTCGACCACCTGGGCCTCGCGAAGAGCGCGACCGCCGTGCGCGACGCGGTGTCGAAGGTGCTGGCGGAAGGTAAGGTGAAGACGCCCGACCTCGGCGGCACCTCGACCACCACGCAGATGGGCGACGCGGTCGTTGAAGCGCTCAAATAAGACGTGTTTCACCGCAGAGACCGCAAAGACCGCAGAGAAAACAGGAGATTCAAGAACGCTCACTCTTCTTACCTTTTCTTCTCTCTCCGGTCTCCGCGGTCTCTGCGGTGAAACACTGCCTTCTTCCTCTGGAACACTCATGCCCAACGGGCCGCAGATCATCCTGACGCTGAAGGTACTCGTCGTCGTGGTGACGATACTTTTGCTCGCGTCGCTCGTCGCGCTGGCGCTGAAGCGCCCGCGGCTGCACGGGCACATCAACACCGCGTTCTTCGTACTCACGATGGCGACCGTCGTGGGCTTCGAGGCGCTGTTGCAGTGGGTCGATGTCGCGTCCGCGTTCGACCCGGCGGCGCGGGCCGCGCTGCACACGCACCTGTACTTCTCGGTGCCGTCCGCGTTGCTCTTGCCCGCGATGATTATCAGCGGCAAGATGCGCCTGAAGCGGTTGCACCTCGCGCTGGCGGTGGTGTTCACGGTGCTGTGGACCGGCACCGTGATAACCGGTCTGGGGTTACCGAATTGACGCAACCCGACGACACGCCGGAGACCGTTGACCCGCTCGCGCTGGGCGAAGCGGCCGCGGCGCAGCTCGGCGCCGAGTGGCAAGTGGACGAGATCCAACTGGAAGATGAAGACCCCGGCGAGCGGGGGGTGTCAGCCCCCCGAGACAACGCCAATCAGATGGAGGCGCCCACCACTCGGGGGGCTGACGCCCCCCGCTCGCCAGAAACAAGCGACCCACCCCCTTCGCCCGAACAACTCGTTGAAGCGATGCTGTTCGTCGGCGGGCACCCGCTCGCGGCGGTGGTCGCGTGTGCCGCGGTCCGCGGGCTGACGGCGGAGCGCTTTCAGGAAGCAGTCGCCGCGCTCAACCGGCGGTACCGCGACCAGCGCCGGCCCTACGCGGTCGAGGCGCGCGACGACGGGTTCGTGCTGGCCGTGCGCCCCGCGTACCGGCACCTGCGCGAGCGGCTGTTCGCCGGGCCGCGCGAAACGCGCCTCAGCCAGCCGGCGCTCGACGTGCTGTCGGTGGTCGCGTACCGCCAGCCGGTCGGCAAGGCGGAAGTGGACGCGATTCGCGGCACCGACTCCGGCCCGACGCTGCGACAGTTGGTGCGTCTGGGCCTCGTCGCGGTTCAGCACCGCGCGGAGGCGACCGCGCGCGAGGTGCGGTACGGCACCACGACGCGGTTCCTGACGGTGTTCGGCCTCGCGTCGCTCGACGAACTGCCGCGCCTCGGCGACGCGCAGCAGGTGTGACCACACGGGGGATTGCGTTGCGCGAATCCGATCGTAGTTTCCGGTCGTGGGTGTGGCCGCCACCGCCGATCGCGGGCCGGCTGTGGCTGGCGGTCGTCGGTTCGACCGCTTACGCCGCCGCTGTGTGGGCGGTTCACCCCGCCGACCTCGCCTCGCTCCCGACCTGGACGACGCAACTCGCGGTCGTGAACACCGCGATCCTCAGCCTGCTCATCAGCTTCCGCACGAAGATCGCCTACGACCGCTGGTGGGAAGCGCGGATGCTCTGGGGGCAACTGGTCAACAACTCGCGCAACCTGTGCCTGAAGGCGCGCGAACTGGCGAGTCTCGACGCGACCGAGCGACGGTCGTTCGCCGAACTGGTGACCGCGTTCCCCGTCGCGCTCGCGCGACACCTGCGCGAGGTGCCGGACCCGACCGAGACGCCGGGCGCCGCGACCCCGGCGCAGGTCGCGGGGAAGGTGATTGCGGTCGTCGCCGGGTGGCGCGCCGCCGGCCGCATCGACGGACACTCGCACCAGATGCTCGACGCGCACACGTCGGCGCTGATGGACGTGTGCGGCGCGTGCGAGCGCATCCGCAACACGCCGCTGCCGACTTCGTATCTGTCGCTGCTCCGCCACGGGCTGGTATTCGGCTTCCTGCTTACGCCGTGGGCGGTGGTGCAGGCGCTCGGCCCGTGGGTGCTGCCGGTTCAGGCCGTCGCGGTGTACTTCCTGTTCGGCATCGAACTGACTGCCGAAGCGGTGGAACAGCCGTTCGGCTCCGACGGCGACGACCTGCCGCTCGCCGCCTACTGCGAGACGATTCGGAAGAGCGCGGAAGACATCTTGTAGTAGGGTGGGACAAGGCTCGGCGCCGTCCCACCATTGGGATTGCGAAGATGGTGGGACGGCGCCGAGCCTTGTCCCACCCTACTTCGTGGCGAACACGACCTTCTTCGCACCGCGGTCGATGCCGACCAACCCGCCCTTCGAGTCGGCCGCGATCCCCTGCCCCGGGAACGGGCACTCCAGCGATTCCACCAACTCCAACTCCTTGCCGTCCTTCGGCACCTTCACGCGGTACAGAACCTTGTAGTGGTGGTGAGTCACGAGCAGCGTGTCGCCGTCCCAGATGCCGCCGCTCGCGCTCATCTTGTCCCAGTCGTCCACCACCGCCTTCGGGAACGTCCAGCGCTGTTCCTCCTTGAACGCATCTCCGAACTTGACGAGGATCGTCTTCGCGTTGTCGGCGCCGTAGTGCGCGAAGCAGCACCACCAGTCCTTGCCGTCGTGGACGTTCCACACGAGGCTGCCGGGCGGGTCTTTGAAGTCGTGGAACACCGTGAGTTTGTTCGTCTCCGGGTCGTAAACGCGAATCTCGCTCGTCTCGGGCTTGTTCGGGTAGTTTGAGTGTGCGCAGTAGACCTTGCCCTTCCACACGAACGCGCTGTTGAGGTGTTGCGCCTTCCCTTCACTGGTTGCGATCAGCTTTCCGGTGGCGCGGTCGTACATCGCGACCGTCGTGCTCGACACCGCGAACACGTGCTTGTCGGTCGCGGCGGCGGCCTGGTTCGCGTGTTCGGACTTCAGCCCGTCGCCGACCGCTTTCCAGCCCGGTTTGAGCATGTGCTTCGATTCGCCTTCGGCGAAGAAGGCTGTCAAGAGCAACAGCGCGAACATGGATCGGCTCCAGCAAGTTAGGCTTTTTGTTGAAGCGGGGTGACGCTATTCCCCCGCTCCTCGGCGGGAATGGATTTCCGCCGCTCGCACGGAAGCGAATTGTATGCGCAAGGCAGCGCTCTGGGCCGGAGTGCCCGCGGTGGTCGGGGTTCTGGGCGTGGGGCTGTGGTTCACGCTCGTCCCCGGCCGCAGCGGCGCGGGGTGAACACCCGCGGGGTGTCCGGCCCCGTTCGGCGGTTCGCCGAACTTCGACCCCTACGGCTTCGGCGCGCCTGCGCCGCAACCGTACTACCCGCCCCAACCGCAGCGCCAGCCTGCGAAGCCGCAAGCGGCTAAGCAGACAGAAGCGCCGCGCCCTGTCGTCGTGCCTTCGCCTACAGAGTTGGGCATTCACCTGCCCGACGCGCCCGTGGTCGTACCCACGCCCAAAGAGCTGGGGATTGATTTGGATTGAGGTAGGTGCCGCGAGCCGAGCGGCACGGCTGCCCAACTCGGACCGCTTCGAGAGGGTCCGTGTCGCTCTCAGGTGGGTCAGCCCGTGCCGCTCGGCTCGCGGCACCTACCAAAACCATCACTTCACCAACTCAAGCACGCCCCACAGTGACGGGTCGTCGCCAAACGGAAAGTCCCACCCCACGCTGAGGAACTGGTCGCCCACCTCTTGATCGCGGACGCAGTAGTAGATGCCAAGGCGCGGGTGTTCGGCCGGGTCGAAGCCGTTGAGCGCGGCGGCCGGCAGGAACGCTTCGAGCCGGTAGCCGCCCTTCACGCGGTGCGCGCGAAACGGCACGTCCGCGAGGCTCGCCGTCGGCGCGTCTTGCAAGGCGCGGTTGATCTTCGATTGGGTGAGGAACGGCTCGTCCTTGTCCGCGCCGCTACCAGTCGGGAAGAACGCGAACTGATGGCAGTACCGGCTGCCGCGATGGCTCGCGCGGGCGTCGCGCGTGTCGATCCACAGGCGAAGGCCGTCGGACGCGCTCGGCTTGTCGGAGTCGCCCACCGCGGGCTGCGACTTGCCCTTCACTTCGACCTGCACGGCCAACCCGAAGTCGTTCCACGCGAGCCGCACGTCCGCGAAGTTCTCCTGCTCGTCGAGCGCCGCGAAGTTGTCGAGCCTCGCGCTATCGGGCAACTCGACGAGGTGTTCGTCCTCGTCGGTGTCGCGCGGCGCGTCCTTCACGAACGGGCACGGGTGGCTGACGCGAACGAGGAACCGGTTCGGCACGATCGGCGGCATGGTTGAGATTCCTTCCTTCTCTTCTCACTCCCGCGTTCCGCGCTTCACTTGCAGGGCAATCTCGCTGGACCCAGGAGCAGCAAGGTTACGATACCCCAATTGTGAACACGCGACCACACCGGGTAGCGCCATGACCGAACGCGGCGCGTTCATCCGCGCGATTGCCGCGGACCTGTACGACGACACGGCCCGGCTCGCGTTCGCCGACCGGCTCGACGAACACCGCGAGCCGGAGCGCTGGTTTGGAATGGCGAGTTCGTGGTGGTCGGTAGTGCAACAAACGCGGCCACGTTCATTCGACGTGACTGGAGGCGTACCGCGAATCCAAGATGGCGAGGAGCGGGCGCATGAGCAGCGCGTTGCTGATCGGGCAGAGGGCACACAGGCCGACGAGAGCAACCGTCACCTACCGCCCGACCGACGACGACGGCCCCGGCGCCCCGACCACCGTCAGCATCGCCGTCACCGACACCCCGCCGGTGGCAACCGACGACACCGCGACGACGGCCGAGGACACGGCCGTCACCGTCGCGGTGCTGACCAACGACACCGACGCCGACTCCGACACGTCGACCGTGGTCGCCGCGTCCGACGGGCTGTACGGCACGACGCTCGTGAACGGCGACGGCACCATCACCTACACGCCCGGCGCGAACTTCAACGGCACCGACTCGTTCGTGTACGTCATCGACGACGGCCACGGACGCCTCTCCTTCGCGACCGCCACCGTGACCGTGGCCGCGGTGAACGACGCGCCGGTCGCGGTGGCCGACACCTTCACCGTCCTCAAGAACGGCACGCTCACCTTCGACCCGCGCGCCAACGACACCGACGCCGACGGCGACACGCTGACCATCACCGCCGTGACGCAGGGTTCGCACGGCACCGTCGCGTTCACCGATACCGGGATCACCTACACGCCCGACGCGAACTACACCGGCACCGACGCGTTCACCTACACCGTCAGCGACGGCCACGGCGGAACGTCCACCGCGACCGTGACCGTCAGCGTGATGCTGCCCGCGAGCGTCGGCGGGCGCGTCTGGGACGACGACAACCACGACGGCATCCAGGACACCGGCGAGGCGAACCGCGCCGGGGTCGAAGTGCGCCTGCTCGACGCCGACAACAACGTGATCGCGACCGTCTACACCAACTCAACCGGGCTGTTCCTGTTCGACGGCCTGCTGCCGGGTCAGTACCGCATCCGCGTGGTGGCGCCCATCGGAACTGAGTTCACGGACCAAGATCAGGGCACCGACGACGCGGTGGACAGCGACGTGAACAGCGCCGGCGACAGCGCGCTGTTCACCCTGACCGCCGGGGACACGCTCGGCCTCGACACCGGGTTGGTGCCGAAAGTCGTCTTCTAAAACTAGGACCGGCGGCGACTGACCGCCTCCAACCACCCCGAAAACACCGCGGCCCGGTCACTGTGGGATGCGGGCTTCCGCTTCACCTCGTGCGGCATTTGGTGCGTTACCGCAACTCCCCTCTTGCCCCGGCGCGGTCGCGTCCGCATCCTGTTAGAACCGGTGCCCGCCGGTCCGGGTCTCTCCCCGCCACCGCTCCGAGGGTACGACACCCTTCGCGGAGGTCGCGATTGCTCGCCGTCCTGTACGCGACAACCCTGTTCGTCGGGGCAGCACTGCTGTTCCTCGTACAACCGCTCGTCGGCAAGCTACTCTTGCCGCTCGTGGGCGGCACGCCCGGCGTCTGGAACACCTGCATGGTGTTCTTCCAGATCGTCCTCCTCGGCGGCTACCTCTACGCCCACCGCAGCACCGGTAAGTTCGGCGTCCGGCGGCAGGCCGTGTTCCACCTGCTCGCGCTCGTCACCGTCGTCGTGTCGTTCAAGGTCGCGGTCGCGATCACCGGGTCGCCGGTCGCGGTCGTGCCGTCGATGCTCCCCGACGATCAGGATTCGTCATTCCTCATGGTGCTGAGGCTCGGCCTCACGGTCGGGGTCGCGGTCGGCGTGCCGTTCTTCGTGCTGTCCACCACGTCGCCGCTGCTCCAGCGCTGGTTCGCTTCGACGGGCCACCCCGCCGCGAAAGACCCGTACTTCCTCTACGCCGCGAGCAACGCCGGCAGCCTGCTGGGGTTGCTCGCGTACCCGCTCGTCATCGAGCCGCGACTCGCCCTGCAACACCAGCAGTGGGTGTTCGCGGGCGGCGTGATCGGCTACGTCGTCTTGGTCGTCGCGTGCGCGCTCACGGTCATTCGTCGAAGTTCGGAGTGCGGAATTCGGAACGCGGAATTGAAGACCGAAGAGAAGGCGGAGAGCAACGCAGTTTCTGGTTCTGAATTCCGCACTCCGCATTCCGAACTCCGCATTGCCCCCCGAAGGGTGGTGCGGTGGGTGACGCTCGCGGCTCTGCCGTCGAGCCTGCTGCTGGGCGTCACCACGCACGTCTCCACCGACCTCGCCCCGGTGCCGCTGCTCTGGGTGGTGCCGCTCGCGCTGTACCTGACGAGCTTCGTTCTGGTGTTCGCCCGCTGGCCGGACGGCGTGCATCGGGTCGTCGGTCGCGTCACGCCGATGCTGCTGCTGTTCGTCGTCCTCACGCTGCTCACGAACGCGGCGGAGCCGCTCGCGGTGGTGGGTCTGCTGCACATGCTCGCGTTCTTCGGCGTGTGTCTGGTGTGCCACGGCGAACTCGCGAAGGACCGCCCGCCGCCCGAACTCCTCACCGCCTTTTACTTCTGGATGTCGCTCGGCGGCGTCATCGGCGGGCTGTTCAACGCGCTGATCGCGCCGCTCGTGTTCTCGTCAATCGGGATGATCGAGTACCCGCTCGCGCTGGTGCTGGCCGCGGCCGTCCGGCCGAAAGGTGACGACTCGGAGGGCAAGTTACGCGGCGCCGATGTCGCCCTCGTGCTGGTGCTGCTCGGGCTGTCCGTCGGGCTGGTCCTCGCGGTGCAGCACTACGTTCGCGTGCCGGTGGAACCGGACTCGCCGGACGCGCTCGCGACGCGCCTGCTGCGCGGCGGGCTGATGTTCGGCATCCCCGGTGCCGCCGCGTTCGCGCTGGTGCGCAAGCCGGCACGCTACGCGCTCGCGCTGGCCGCGATCCTGGTGGCCGGCGGCTTCGATACCGGGCCGTTCGGCGACACCTTACACAAGGAACGCAACTTCTTCGGCGTGATCCGCGTCACGCGCGACGGGAAGTTCGTCAAGCTGATTCACGGCACCACGCTGCACGGGCAGCAGCGCGCCGACGAACCCGGCCGGCCGCGCCCGATGACGTACTACCACGAGCGCGGCCCGGTCGGGCACCTGTTCGATTCGCTCGCGGCCGATCCCAGGAAGAAGGACCACGCCATGAAGGTGGGCGTGGTCGGGCTGGGCACGGGCGCGGTCGCGTCGTACGCGCGGCCGGGCGAGGAGTGGACCTTCTACGAGATCGACCCGGCGGTGGTGCGGATCGCGCGCGACACGTCGTACTTCCGGTTCCTGTCGGAGTGCCGCGCGAAGACGTGCGACGTGGTTCTCGGCGACGCCCGCCGGCACCTCACCCGCGCGCCGGATGGCGCCTACGATGTCATCATCCTCGACGGCTTCTGCTCCGACGCCATCCCGGTTCACCTGCTGACGCGCGAGGCCATCGCGCTGTACGTCTCGAAGCTCGCGCCCAACGGCATCATCGCGCTGCACGTGTCGAACAACCACTTGGATTTACCGCCGCTGATCCGCCGGCTGGCCGACGAGCACGAGGCGAAGCTGGTCGTCCGCTACTGCCACGACTCGCCGCTCGACAGCGAGCGCGAGGACGGCAAGACGGAGTCGCAGTGGATGCTGCTGGCGCGCGCCGAAGCGGACTTCGGCCCGGTCCTCGACCGCAAGCGCGCCGCGGCGAAGAAGTCGCTGATCCAGTGGAACGAGGTGCCGTGGGAAGACGGCCCGATCTGGCGCGACGACTTCGCGAACCTGCTCCGCGTGTGGAAGAAGCGCAACAGGCAGGACTGACCGGCGCAGGCCGCGGCACTTCGAGCGGCCCCGCCGCGCCTGCGCTCTTGTTGCGCTGGAGGTTGCGTCCCTTACGCTCGTTGAAGTTGTGTGAAGAGAAGACCCCTCACCCGCCGCGAAGCGCGGCGGCCTCTCCCCGGAAGCCGGGGCGAGGTGGGCCAGACGCCTCATCCCCCGCCGTGCGAAGTATAGACACCTCGCGGTCGGAAGTAAGTCGGCCGCCGCTGTCGGGGCGAATAGGCGCGACGACTTCCTTGGCCTTCATTTCATGAAGAAGTAGTAAACGCCGCCGCCGACGCCGCCGCAGAGTAGCAGCGTACCGCACAGGATGAGGACGATCATCATGCCGCCGCCCTTCTTCTTCGCCGGGCGGTCGTCGTCGCCGCGCTTCCGCTTGTTGCGGCTCGGCCGGTCGTCGTCGCTGTCGCTGTCGCCGCGAGCGCCGCGCTTCGCCGGGCGGTCGTCGTCGCGGTCGTCGTCGCGGTCGTCGTCCTTGCTCTTTTTCTTCGCCGGGCGGTCGTCGTCCATGTCGTCGTCGGAACTCTTCGCCACCGGTTTGCCGGTCGGTCGGCCGGTGATCTTGGGCTTGGGCTTGGCCGGTTCGTCCAGCGCGCCGAAGGGCGATTCGACCGCCGGTTCCGGTTCCGGTTCGGGCGCCGGCGGGGGAGGCGGGGGCAGCGGCGCCGAGGCCTTCGCCGGCGGGGGCGCGGCGGGGGCGCCCGGCTGCGACGGCGGGATGACGCCGGCGCACTTCGGGCACTACACCGCGCGGCCCGCGTACTCGTCCTTGACCGACAGCGTCGCCGAACACGACGGACACACCAAGCGGATCGGCATCGAGAAACTCCTGAGGGGCGCGCGGGCCGTGCGGCGCGCGGATTGGGTAGAGTGGAGTGTATACACGCGTATTGTGAGCGGAACGAAAAAAGCGGCGGTCACGGGACGATGTTCGACCACAAGTCGGCGGGGAAGAACCGTGCCAAATGCCCGACGTTGCCGGTGGCGATGACCGCGCCGGGGTCGTTCAGCGATTCGGCCTGGGCGATGAGGATCATGTCGGCGTCGATGGTGTTGTCGCCCGCGGTGGGTTGCCCCGTCTGCCGGGCGAACGCCCACAACTCCGCCGCGCGGCGCATGATGTCGCGCGTCAGGGGAAGATAACCGATGCCCGGCTGGGGTGCGAGCGCGTCGAGCGCGGCGATACTGTTCGCATTTCCCAGGCGGAGTAGCTCGCGGCGAATCTCGTAATCGGCAATCTCCGGCACGAAAAACCGATGACCGGCGGCGAGCATATCGGCCACCCACCGCCGGCACGCGACCGGGCCGGGGCGCGTCCGCGGGTCGCACAGCTGGCCGAGCGGGGTGGAATCGAGAACGACTGTCTTCGGCATCTCACTTCGCCTCGGTCGGCGGGATCAACGGGCGCTCGCCGTTGGCCAGTCGGGTCGCGTTCATTGCCGCGACCACGTCGTAGTCGTCGTCCGGGTCCGGCGCGAGCGCGGCGAGCTTCATCTGGTACTCCTCGAACGCGCGCACCGCCCGCTCGCGCCGCTCCACCTCCGACGGCGCGTCGGCGTCGATCGGCGCGACCCGCACCAGCACTGCTTCGACGCGGTCGCCCTCGGCCAAGTTGGTGACGGGGCCGAGCGGCCTTAGCACGCCGTTCTCGTACACTGCGTCCACGCGAATCATCTGCGGTATCATCGTTCACCTCCGTTGTCGGGCGCCTTCACGTTACCCGGAAGGCGCGGCGGGTGGAAGTGGGCTGTGAAACGAAGACGGCCGGGATGAACCCGGCCGCTCGCCTGTCCTTCGTTTCGCGTTCCGCGCTACGCCCGGATGATGTCCTTCACGGTCCCGCCGGCGGGGATCATCGGCAGCACGTGCTCCTGGTGCGGCACGTGGACGTTCAGCAGGAACGGCCCCGGCGACTCGATCATCTCCACCAGCGCCTCGTCCAGGTCGGCCTTGTCGGTGATGCCGCGCGACGGCACCCCGAACCCCTCCGCGATCTTGCAGAAGTCCGGGTACGGCGGCTTGTCGTCGCCCGCGCCCAGGTACGTGTGGCCGCGGTTGCTGCCGAAGAACCGGTCCTCCCACTGCATCACCATGCCCAGGTGCTGGTTGTTCAGCAGTAGCACCTTCGCGGGAATCTTCTCCGCGAACGCGGTCGCCAGTTCCTGCACGTTCATCAGGAAACTGCCGTCGCCGTCGATGTCGATGACGAGGTTGTTCGGGAACGCCACCTTCGCGCCGAGCGCGCTGGGCAGCCCGAAGCCCATCGTGCCCAGCCCGCCGCTGGTGATCCACGTCCGCGGCTTGTTGAAGTGGAAGAACTGCGCCGCCCACATCTGATGCTGGCCGACGCCGGTGGTGATGATGGTGTCGTCGAGCTGGTTGCGGTCGCGCAGGATCTCCCACAGCCGGTGGATGGCGAACTGCGGAATGATGAGGCTCTCCGGCTCCGAAAACTTGAGCGGCTCGGACTCGCGCCACGCGTCGATTTGGCGCCACCAGTCGGGGTAGCGGCCCCCGGCGGTGAGGTCCGCGTTCTTGTCGGTCTTGAGCATCGCGTTCAGGTCGGTCAGCGCGACCTTCACGTCGCTGTGAACCGGCACGTGCGCGAACTTGTTCTTGTGAATCTCCGACTGGTCGATGTCGATGTGGACGATCTTGCCGTGCTTGGCGAACTCGGTCAGTTTGCCGGTCACGCGGTCGTCGAACCGGACGCCCAGCGCGATGAGGAGGTCGGCCTCGTTGACCGCGTAGTTCGAGTACACGGTGCCGTGCATGCCGAGCATTTGCAGGCAGAGGTAGTGTTCCGACGGGAAGTTGCCGAGGCCGTGGACGGTGAGACCGACCGGCGCGCCGATCAGCTCCGCGAACTCCTTCAGTTCGGCGGAGGCGCTGGCGTGCGTGACCCCGCCGCCGGCATAGATGAACGGCCGCTTGCTCGCGCGGATGGCCGCGATCACGGCTTCGAGTTCGGGCCGCGACGCCTTCCGCGTCGGCCGGTAACCGGGTAGGTCCATCGGCGGATCCCAGTCCGGCACGATGGCCTTGACCTGCACGTCCTTGCAGATGTCGATGAGCACCGGGCCGGGGCGCCCCGAAGTCGCGATGTAGAACGCTTCCTTGACGACGCGCGTGATGTCCTCGGTGCGCGTGAGCAGGTAGTGGTGCTTGGTGATGCCGCGGCAGATTTCCACCATCGGCGTTTCCTGGAACGCGTCGTTGCCGAGAACACTCGTCGGCACCTGCCCGGTGATGAAGATGGCCGGGATGGAGTCCATCTTCGCGTCGGCGATGCACGTCACGAAGTTCGTCGCGCCGGGTCCGGAGGTGGAGACGCAGACGCTGGCCTTGCCGGTGGTGCGGCTGTAGCCGTGGGCCATGAACCCGCCGCCCTGCTCGTGACGCGGGAGGATGGTGCGGAGCTTACCGCTGACGCGCGTGAGCGCCTGGTGGATGGGCATACTCGCGCCGCCGGGGTACGCGAAGACCGTATCGACGCCGTGGCGGATGAGGCTGTGGACGAGGATGTCGGCCCCGCTCATGGCGGTGTTGGTCGCGGTCGTGTTCGGTTCGGCCATTTCTGGTCGCCTGTGTGAAGGAGAGAGAACTTATCTCGACATCGAGAGGTATAGTATACCGACCGGCCGGGTGTTGGGAACCGGCCGGGCGCTACTTCTTCGGCCCGAGCACCTTGTCGTCGCCGTAGCGAATGAGGCACTTCGGCAGCGCCGCGGCCAGCTCCTTCGCGCCGGCTTCGGTCACCTTCGTGCCGTTCAAATCGAGTACGGTGAGCAACTTCAACTTCGCGAGGTCGGGAATCGCAACGTCGGTCACGCCGGTGTTCGCGAGCCGCAAGTCGGTTAGCCCGCGGGTGCCTTCGGCGAGGTGCTTCACCCCGGCGTTGGTCACCTTCGTGTCGTTGAGGCTTAACGACGTGAGCAGCGGGAGCGCCGCGGCGGCTTTCGCGACCTCGTCGCCGGCGTCGCACTCGGCGAGTTCGATCGACACCAGTTTGCGGGCGACCGGCTGCGCGAGCAGCGCGGCCGTGCCCCCGTCCGTCACCTTCTGACGGTAGCAGAGGAATACCGACAGGTCGTTGATTTTAAGGTCCGCGACGAGGGCGAGCAACTCGTCGTCGTCGAACGGGTCGGTCACGGGTCCGTTGTTCGACTTCTCCCAGCCGTTGCCGGGCGTCTGCTTGTCCCGGTACGGGCCGGTCGCCAGCCGCAAGATTACCCCGCTCGCCTTAGGCCCGAGCTTCGAGCCGCCCACCCGGGTGGATCTCGATCGCGACGTTCACGCGGGCCGGGTTCGGGCGGATGTGCGCGATGCCGGCGTCGGTGAGGTTCGCGTTGCCGCGCAAGTTGAACGTTTGCGGCCAGCCCTTCATGTCGGCGAACGGGGCGAGCGCGTCGTCGGTCAGTCCGACGTGGAGCGCCAGCTCCTTCTTCACGGGCACTGCCCCCAACTCCTTCAACGGGATGAAGCCGGCCGCGGGGGTGGACAGTTCGAGCGCGCCCACGGACGCCAGCCCGCGCAGCGCCACCGCCGCCTTCGTCAGCGGCTGGTCGAAGTTCTGGATCTTCAGCGTGCCGACCGACTTGCCCTTCAACGCCCCGAGCGCGGCGGCGAGTCGGTCGTCGGCCCACGCCGGGCCGTTGAACGTGAGGGTGGACAGGTCGCCGAGCGGGCCGAACGCCTCGGCCAACTTCGGCTCGTCCGCGGCGTTGAGGTAATCGAGACACAGCCCGGTAACGGTGAACGGCCCGGCGGGCAGATTCGCCGCCTCGAAGACTTGCTCCGCCTTGGCAGCGCCGGCCTGTTGAACATGCACGTGCGTGGTATTGCGCCCACCCTTTTGCTTCAGAATCCACTCGGCCGCGGTGCGCTGCGAGGAGTCCTTCTTCGGCACCTCCGGCTTCGGCTGAACGACCACCGGCGTGCCCGTCTTCGTTTCTTCGACCGGCGGTTGCGGCTTCGGCTTCCACCACGGCACCGCGAACGAGACGAGAGCGAGTACCGCGATCAGCCCCAACCCGCCGACCACCGGCCACAGCCACTTCGGCAGCGGCGGGCGGGCCTTCGCCTGCTCCGGTCGCGGCGACTCCGCGTCGGTTGTTTCCGTTTCGGCGTGGGTGGTGTCGAGGTCTTCCCACGGGTTCGGCTCGCCCGGCACCGGGCCGAGCGGCATCACGACCACCGGCAGCACCACCAGCCCGTCGGCGATGGCGTCGAGTTCGGCCACCACCTCCGCGCCGTTCTGCGGGCGCCGCGCCGGGTCTTTCGCCAGCATCCGCCCGACGAGCGAGTCGAGCGCCGGCGGCAGGTCGGGAACAACGGCGCCCGCCCGGTGAGGCTCCTGCGTGGCGACCGCCGCCATGATGTCGAACGCGCTCGTGCCGTTGAACGGCTTGCGCCCGGTCGCCGTTTGGTACAGCAGCACGCCGAGGCTGAAGATGTCGCTGCGGCGGTCGAGCGGTTCTCCGCGGGCCTGCTCGGGCGACATGTACGCCGGCGTGCCCATCACCGCGCCGCGGGCGGTGAGTTGTTCCGTCCGGTCGTTCTCGGCGGGGAAAGCCGCGCCCGCGGCGTGCGCGGCCGGCAGGTCGTCGGTCCCGCCGGCGTTCCGCGCGAGTCCGAAGTCGAGGATCTTAACCCGCCGCTTCGGTTCCTCCAGCCAGATGTTGCCGGGCTTGATGTCGCGGTGAATCAGTCCGGCGCCGTGCGCGGCCTCCAGCCCTTCGGCGATCTCGCGGCCGATCCGCACCAACTCCACCAGCGGGGGCCGCGGGCTTTGCCGCAGCGCCGCGGAGAGCGTCTGCCCCTTCAGGAGCGGCATGGCGATGTACGCGACGCCGTTGGCCTCTTCCACCTCGTAGATGTGGATGATGTTGTCGTGATCGACTTTGGCCTGCGCGTGCGCCTCGCGGCGGAACCGGGCCTTCGCGTTCGCGTCACCGGACAGCCCGGGGAGCAGCACCTTGACGGCCACTTGGCGGTTCAGGCGCGGGTCTTCGGCGCGGTACACGGCGCCCATGCCGCCGCGCCCGAGGACGCCGAGGACGCGGTACGGCCCCAGCCGCCCGACCTCGCCGGGCTGCCGGGGCGGGGAAAGGAACCTGTCGGCGTCGGTGAGCGGTTCGTCCGGGACGGGGCGCACGACGGTCCGGTCCGGGGTCGGGCGCGGCTTCGACGAGCGGGGTTCCATGCGGGCGGCTCCGGGCGCGGGCGTGCGCGAACACTACCATTCTGCCGAGACCGCGCGCGGTACTCAAGCGACTGGCTTGAGGTGAATTGCGTCGGCCGGGCAGACGAGCGCGCACAGCGAACACGAGACGCAGTCGCGGGGCCGCGGCAGCCACGGGCGCGGGCCGGCCATCGCGAGGCAGTCGGCCGGGCACGCGGACACGCAGTCGCCGCACCCGGTGCAGCGGGCCGCGTCCAGCACCGGCAGTTCGCCCAACGGATTCATTCCGAGCATCTCCTGAGAGTAGCCCGCCGCTCCGCGGCGGTTCTTCTCTTATCCCACGAAGAGGAAGAGAAGAACCGCCGCTCCGCGGCGGGCTACTCTCATTCGTCCAGTCCCTCGTCCGCGAGGTCGATCACGTCTTCGGCCGGCGCCATTCGCTTCGGCCGCGGGCGTGGCTTCGGCTTGTCGGGCGTACTCGCCACCGCGGGCGTGACGATGCCCGCGCGGCGAGTCGCGGAGGCCATCAGCCCGCTGACCACGTCTTCGAGCACCGGCCGCGTGAGCGGCGGGAACAGCGCGTACCGCACGCCCAGGTCGAACAATGCCGCGGTCCACGCGACGCGGTCCGCGTCGTTGAGCTTCGCGTCGCTGACGGCCACCACCGGCACGTCCGGGCACAGCCTGGAAACATCGGAGATAAGGGTTAGCGCGGCCGGCTTGTCGTCGCCCGGTTCCACCTGAACCACCAGCACCGACGGCCGGCGGTCGCGCACCAGTGACATCGCGTTGTCACTGGTGCGCGTGGCACGCACGAGCCACGCGCTGTCGGTCGCGAGTTCCGCGAGCAGCCGGGCGATCCAGCCGTCGGTTTCGACGATCACCAGTTGCGGCGCGCGCACGGCTACTCCTTTGAATCGGGCACACAAGGGTTCGCGGGCACAGGGCTTCCGCCCTGTGCCACAGACGACGGCCCCTCCGGGGCGAAGACCAGAACCCACGCCGGCTTTTGTCTTCCGCCCGGAGGGCCGGCGTCTGTAGCACAGGGCGGAAGCCCTGTGCGCCGCAAACCCCTGTGTGCCGACCATCTACGAATCCTTGCGCGGTTTCGGCGGTTGCGGCGGCACCGGAATGCCCAGCGCGTCGAGCCGGCGCCACAGCTTGGCGCGGAACACGCCGAGCAATTCCGCCGCTTCCGTCTGGTGGTTGTTCGCCTTCCGCAAGGCGAGCAGAATGAGGTGCCGCTCGACCGCTTCGAGGATCGCTTCCAGGTTCAGCGACTTCGGCGGCGGCGTGCGCACGATTCCGGCCTTCACGCGCAGTTCGTGCGGCAGGTGTTCGCGCAGAACCGGCCCGGTCTCGGAAGCCGCCGCGGACTCGCGCAGCACTTCCGCCAACTCGCGCAGGTTGACCGGCCACGCGTGAACGCGAAGCACCGCGATTGCGGCGGGGTCGATCGCGCGGTTCACCAGGCGCGTCGCGATTCGCGGGATGTCGTCCAGCCGCTCGCGCAACGGTGGCACCCTCACCTCGAACACCGAAAGCGCCGCCTGGAACGCGGGCACCAGCGCGCCGGCCGCGACCGCGTCCGGCGCCGCGCGCTCGGAGCCGCAGACGAGCCGCATACCGGTGCGTTCGGTGAAGTGGTCCGCGAGCCGCTGTTGCAGGTCGCGCGGCAGCGCGCCGGGTTCCTTCAGGTACACCGTGCCGACGCGATCCGACACGCCCAGCCCGCCGTGGCCGAACAGCAGGCTTTCGATCAGGTACGGTTGCAGCCCGGCGCAGTCGATGGCGACGAACGCGCGGTCGCGGAGGGCGCTCGTGTGGTGGATCACGCGCGCCG
>CANLGS010000008.1 GCA_947490035.1 Gemmataceae bacterium | reverse complement strand
CTCGGCGCGCTGCTCCGCGAACTGGTGGCCGACGGCAAGCGCGTGGTGCTGATCTGCCGCGCCGACGCGGTGCCGGGGTGGGTGACGAACGTGCTGGAATTGCCTGGGCGAGCGGGGGGCGTAAGCCCCCTGATGGATCGCGTTGATAACGAGCAGAACACAATCAGGGGGCTGACGCCCCCCGCTCGCCAAGAACCAGTCATCGACCTGCGCGACGTGACCGTGTCGCACTCCGGCCACACGATCCTCGACTGTGTGTCGTGGAGCGTGCGCGCCGGCGAGCGGTGGGCCGTCCTCGGGCCGAACGGCTCCGGCAAGACGACGCTGCTCAGCCTGCTGTGCGGCGATCACCCGCAGGCGTACTCGAACGATGTACGACTGTTCGGCCGGCGCCGCGGGAGCGGCGAGACCATCTGGGACGTGAAGCGGAACGTCGGGCTGCTGTCGCCGGAGTTTCACCTGTACTTCACCGAACCGCTCACCGCGGAGCGCGCCGCCGCGACCGGGTTCTTCGATACTCTCGCCGACCGCACGACCACAGCGGAACAGAACGAGCGCGTGAAGGAGTTGTTCGCGGCGTTCGGGATTGCGCACCTCGCGGGCCGGGCGTTCAAGACGCTCTCGACCGGCGAACAGAGGCTCGTGCTGCTGTCGCGGGCGCTGGTGAAGCGCCCGCCGCTGGTGATCCTCGACGAACCGTTTCAGGGCTTGGACGCGACCGCGACCGAACGCTGTCGCGCCTGGTTGGAAACCGAGTTGGGTGCCGAGCAGACGCTACTGTTTGTAACGCACGAACTGGGCGAGTTGCCGCGCACGGTAACGCAGACGCTGCGGTTGGAGAAGGGCAGGGTGGTGCCGAGTTAGCCGCGAGCCGAAGGCGAGCGTAGATTCCTGGCGAATCGAGTACCCAGCCACAACATTCCCCACGCGAGGCCGATGCCCGCGAGGCCGGTGCCCATGCCGCTGCCGCACGACCGGAACGGCCCGGTGCGCTTCGGCTCCAGCGGCGTGTACACGCGCCCCGGCTCCCGCGGCGGGTTGCGGTCCATGCCGGTCCACTCCGCCGGCTGCGGTGGGCCGGGCGGTGCCGGAACGGGGTCCGGCCGGCGCGGGGACGGCCCGGGCGGAATGTCGGCCCGCGCCGGCGCGGCTTCGGTCGCGAGCAACACCAGAGCGAGTAACCCCAACCACAACGCGCGTGTCATCATCACCTCGTAGTCGGTGGCAGAGACTCAGTCACGCCTTTACCGCGCGGCGCGGGCGTTTGGAAGGGGACTTTGCACTCAGTAACGGTCGCGCTCGTTGCGGTCGCGTCGGTCGTCGCGCTCGTAGTCATCGTCGTAGTCGTCGTGGCTCCGCGCGGGCGCGATCGCCTTCACGATCTGGAACGCGATCACCGCGCCGATGACCGCACCGGCAATGGCGGCGGGATAAACCAGCAGCAGATTCGGCTCGTCGTCGCCCATCACCACCATCGACAGGACGCCCGCAACGATCGCGGCGAACACCTCGCCACCAATCCACAACGCGAGCAACAGGAACACGAACGGCGTCCCGCTCCGACCCTTCTCGCGGGCCTTGGCCGCGATGCTCTTGCTGAGGTTGATGAGGATCAGGATTTCGATCATGGGCATTCCTTACAATTCGAGTTCACGCGAGGCCGGTGATCTTGCGGTACAGCCGTTCGTAGACCTCGGCGCTGCGGTCCCAACTCCAGTCCTGCGCCATCGCGGTCAGCATAACCTGCCGGAAGTCCGCCGGCCGGTCGCGGTACAGCGTCAGCGCCCACTTCACCGTTTCGTAAAGCGCGCTCGCGCTGTAGTCCTGAAAACTGAACCCGGTCGCGCGGCGGTCGGCGAGGTTCTCCTCGGTCGCGTTCACCACCGTGTCCGCGAGGCCGCCGGTC
Source organism: Gemmataceae bacterium (assembly GCA_947490035.1). Lineage (GTDB taxonomy): Bacteria > Planctomycetota > Planctomycetia > Gemmatales > Gemmataceae > Gemmata. The sequence goes on along the minus strand of CANLGS010000008.1, from coordinate 17,035 downwards.
GAACGCACCACCGGCGGCGTGCCGTACTTGAGGCTGTACATCTGGTTCAGTCCGCACGGCTCGTAGCGGCTCGGCATCAGGAACAGGTCGCTGCCCGCTTCGACCGCGTGCGCGAGCGTTTCATTGAAGCCCAGGTAGATTGCGATCTGATCCGGGAAAGCGTCGCGCAACGATTGAAGCCGGTCATGGAACGCGCGGTCGCCGTCGCCAAGTACCACGATCTGACAGCCGAGATCCAGGAACCCCTTCGCCGCGCTCAGGATGATGTCGATACCCTTCTGCGCCACGAGCCGCGCGATCACGCCCAGCACCGGAACCGCCGGGTCTTCCGGCAGCTTGAACCGGCGTTGGAGGTCGGCCTTGCACAGCGGCTTGTTCTCGAACACGGTTTCCGGCGTGTACGGCGCGGCGATGTGCCGGTCGTGGGCCGGGTTCCAGTGCTCGTAGTCGCAACCGTTCATGATGCCCGACAGTTTCCAGTGGAGGTTGGTGAGCAACCCTTCCAGTCCTTCGCCGAACTCGCGGGTCTGAATCTCGCGCGCGTAGGTCGGGCTGACGGTGGTCACCGCGTCCGCGAACACCACGCCGGCCTTGAGGAAGTTCAAGCCGTAGTGTTCGAGTTGGCCGGGGTTGTACAAGTGGGCCGGCAACCCGGTGTAGTTCAGCAGTTCGCGCGGGTACGACCCCTGGTACGCGATGTTGTGGACGGTGAACACCGAGCGGATGCGCTGGTAGCCGGGGTTGTTGCGGTGCGTCTCGGCGAGGTACGCGGGGATGAGGCCGGTCTGCCAGTCGTTGGCGTGGATCACGTCCGGCGGGAACCCGAGGTGCGGGACGAGTTCCATCACCGCGCGGCAGAAGAACACGAACCGCTCGCCGTTGTCGCCGTAGTCGCGTTTGTCGCGCCCGATCTGCTCCTGGTACAGCCCGCGCTTGGTGGCCGGGTTGTCGCGCTCGAAGTACGGGGCGTGTTCGATGAGGAAGACGGGGACATCTGTGTTCGGCAGGTGCGAGCGGAACACGCGGCACGCCAGGACGCGGTTGCCCATCGGCACGGGCAGCACGATGCCGGTGCGCTCGATCACCGCCGCGGAGTCGCGCACGGCGTTGTAGAACGGCATCACGACGGAGACGATGTTCCCGCGCCGCGCGAGCGCCGCGGGCAGCGCGCCGGCCACGTCCGCCAGACCCCCGGTCTTGGCGAACCCGACCACCTCGCTCGCCGCCACCAGCACCCGCAACCCGGCCACGGGAACCCCCAAGACAGTGAGGAGTGAGGAGTGAGGAGTGAGGGGTGAAGAGTAAAAGAACCACGGAATAGCCATTCTTTACTCCTCACTCCTCACTCCTCATTCCTCACTGTTTTTTCTCTTCGATCTTCTTCGTGACGGACAGGCTGCGCACGATACGAGTAACTTCCGGGCGCACGTCGGCGTCGTCGGCGGGCAGGCGCGCGGCGACCGTCAGCCCGCCGTCGGTCTGCTTCAACACCGCGTACTCCAACCGCACCTTCTCCGTGCCGAAGGTTGCGTCGAGCGAAAAGCGGTCCAACTGAATCGGCTCGGAGCGGATTCGGACCGGTTTCTCGGTCGCGGTCACTTGCGCCTTCTCTTTCGTCAAATAGCCGGTCACCTCTTTGAGATAATCCGCCGCCGCAGGCACTTTCACGGGCGCTTCGACCGTGATGAGGATACCGCCGCCGCGAGCGTGGTCGAGCGTGATTTGCTTTCCTTGCACGGCGCCCACCCGCCAACCGCGGGCGTACAGGAAGCGAACGCCCAGGTCCGGGTTGTCGTACAGCAGGAGCGTGTTCTCCGCGCCCGGCTTCAGGTCGAGGTCGCGGAGTGAGGGGTCCGAGAGGTCGGCCGGCATCTTCGCAACCACCGTTCGCGTCATCGTGAACTGACCCTCAATGGAACCGACCGTCTGCGCCTTGCCGTCGAGCAGTTCGTGCGTGCCCTTCACCGACAGGTAGGTGAGGATGTTGCTTTCGAGGTCGAAATACGCGGTGCCGGTGAGCGTCTGTCTGTTGGGGCCGTCCTCGTTCACGCCGCGAACGGTGCCGCTGAGTTTCAGGCGCGCCATCCGGCGCTCGTTCACCTTCGCGATGCCGACGAACTCGACCGCGATTGAACCGTCCTCGATCTTCTCCATGTCGGTGAGTTCGGCGACGGCCGCGGCGGAAGCTTTCCACGACTGACCCGGTTTCACCGCGGTCGCGGGCAGCAACCCCGGAATCAGCGCCGGGTTGAACACGTCGGTGCGCACAACGTCGATCTCGCCCCATGTCATTGGGCCGTCGGGCGAGAACGGCGCCTTCCGCGCGCCGGCCTTGATGATGACCATCCGCCGCACCGACGGCCGAATGCCCGCGTCCTGCTTCGTCTCGCCCACCGTGCGCTCGAAGGAAACCTCGCGGTAGGCGCGGACCGTTTTCAGGAGTTCCGCGTCGTCGGGTTTCAGGAGGCGCTCTTCGTACACGAGTTTGCTCGTGCCGGCGACCTCGACCAGTTGCGCCGCCTTGCCCTTTTCGGTTGGAGGGAGGGCCAGTTTGCCGGTGAGCTTCACCTGCACTTCGACCTTCGTCGTGTGCCCAAGTTTAAACGGCTCCGCAAGGGTGACCGCTTCTTGCGCGCTCGAGCTGCCTGCGAACGCCGTCAGGAGCAGTAACAGAGGGGTAACGCGGGAGGTTAGGAGCATGGGAATGGTTCGTTGGCTTTGTAGGACAGGCCGCTGGCCTGTCATTGATTCGACAGGCCAGCGGCCTGTCCTACTTTAGCGCGGCCATCGTGTCACCCCGGCGCAAACTTGAGTCGAAATCGGGCTTTTCGCGTGCAGTGCGTAACCTGTGACGGTTAAGTTAGTTAAGATAGATAAACTGGCTGCTCCGGCGCGGTGCAAGATCAGATAGTGTGATTGCAAAAAAGAACGCATTGGAAGAAATGGGAGTGTCCTTTCGACACGCCAAGATCAGAGCGGACTGAGCAAACGGAAAATGCCCGCGAACGTGACGAACGCAAGCTATGACTGCTTATTGACTAGTGAATGAAGTGACGATGCGGCCCGGAGCGCGGCCGCGGCTTTGGCAAGCGACGTGCATCTCAATCAAGCGTCGAGCAAAAAGCCGCCGGAAACGACCCTCCGAGATCACGCGAGCTGAATGTCCTGTCCTTGTTGGACAGGCAAACTGCGTGAGTCAGCGAACCTTTGGCAGTGGACATGTATCCAATCCGGTGGATTGGTGCAAGTCGAGTTTTCGGTCACGGACCGCCATCGTGCCAGTTTAGGTAAGAAGGGCCGGTCGCGAAGAGTATCTCCTTGTGAAGTCAACAAGTCGCTGAAACCCGCGACGGGTTGCAGCGAATACTGAATAGAGTCCTGATTCCATCTTACCGCCGAAGTCTAGTGCTCCGGCGTACAGATATTGATGAGCAACACGCGCGGGCCGTTTGCCCGCGACCGGGAGGAGCCGGTGACCACTTTCAAGAACCACGCTCTGAAGGAACTGACCGAGCAGCAGACCCGGTTTGCCCCGGCCGCTCGTCGGCTGAGCCAGATCGCGAACGCTCAGAAGCTTCTCAGCGAAATCGAGCCGGGTAAAGCCTACCCGTACCAATACGTCTGCTTCCGCCTCACCGAGTACCGCTCCGACGCGCACGCGGAACTGCGGGTGGACGGCGACGACCTGCGTCACGACCTGACGCTGTTCATCCGCCGCGTCGAGCGGTCGGTCCCGCCGCAACCGATCGAGCAGGCTGTCGAGCCGATGCTCACCCTCGACGAGGTGAGCAAGCGGTTCAGCGTGTCTACCAAGACGATTTCGCGGTGGCGGGTGAAGGGTCTGGCCGCGCGCCGCGTCAAGGTGAACGGCCGCAGCCAGCTCGGGTTCCCCACGGCGGCGGTCGAAAAGTTTGTAATGGAACACAAACTCCTCGTTGAGAAGGGCGCCCGGTTCAGTCACCTGACCGATGTCGAGAAGGAAGACATCCTCCGGCTGGCACGCGAACTGCGGGATGCCGGCGGCACGCTCACCGAGGTGAGCAAGAAGATCGCGACCCAACTGAGCCGCAGCCCGGAAGCGGTCCGGTACACGATCAAGAACTTCGACCGCGTTCACCCGGACGGTGCCCTCTACCCCCACGCGACCGGGCCGCTGACCGAAGTCGCGAAGCAAGAGATTTACATGGCCAAGCGACAGCACGAGATCGACCTGAAGAACGCCAAACCCACGGGGGATACTGTGAACCTCATCGCCAAACGATTCGGCCGCACCCGGTCCAGTATGTACCGGGTGGTGAACGAAGTTCGCGCCAAGGAACTGGTTCGCCAGCCGGTCGATTACATCTACAACGTCGAGTTCGACGACCCCACCCGCGAAGCCGGGATGCTGACCGAGATGCCCGGTCTCGACGAGTTCGAGGCCAAGCGCGTCGGTAAGACGCCGCCCAAGGACGTGCCGCCGCACATGGCCCACCTGTACGAGTGGCCGCTGCTCACGAAGGAGCAGGAGCAGCACGTGTTCCGCAAGATGAACTTCCTGAAGCACCAACTCCATCGGCTCCAGGACGCGATTGATCCGGCGCGCACGACGGTGAAGGAAATGCGGCGGATGGACGCTCTGAAGCAGGGCGTCCGCGACTGTCGCGACGTGCTCATCAACTGCAACCAGCGGCTGGTGTACGCCCAGGCGAAGCAGAAGCTCGCGCTCGGCGAGAGCATCGACGACCTCGTGAGCGACGGCAACCTGTCGCTGATGCGGGCGGTCGAGAAGTTCGACTACGGTCGCGGGTTCAAGTTCAGCACGTATGCGACGTGGGCGATCATGAAGAACTTCGCCCGGTCGATCCCGGACGCGCAGACGCACAAGCAGCGGTACATGACCGGCCACGACGAGATGTTCGAGGCGAAGGCCGACGTGCGGACCGACGAGCAGGAAGTCGTGGCGCTCGCGGACCAGGCCCGCGCCCGCGTGAACCGGTTGCTGGAACACCTCGACGCCCGCACCCGTGAAGTGATCCGGATGCGCACCGGCTTGGACGGTTCCGAGGAGATGACGCTGGAGCAGATCGGCCAGCACTTCGGGATCACGAAGGAGCGGGTGCGTCAGATCAACGTGCGGGGCATGAAGATGCTGCGCGAGTGGGCGGCGAAGGAGAACGTCGAGGTTCCGTAAGCCGCTCGCGGCTTCGCAAGTCAACGCCGGCGGCCCACCCTGGAAGCGGGGTGGGTCGCCGGCGTTTTTCTTGGGATCGAGCCGCGCCCTGGCGCTGCTTTTTTGCCTCCGAAGGGTTAGATTCTCAGCACCCGGAGACGTGCATGAACACCTTTGAACGCGACCGCATCGCGATTCGCTACCCAACGAACTGGACCGTCGAGACGCAGGACGACCCGGACGGCGGTTGGGCCGTGGTCGTGCAGAGCCAGGACACCGCGTTCTTCATGATGTCGCTGCAACCCGAGGCGCGCGACCCCGGCGAACTCGCGGACCAATCGCTCGACGCGCTCAAATCCGAGTACAAGGAACTCGACTGGGAGGACGTGATGGAGACGATCTGCGGCCAGCCCGCGATCGGCTACAACGCGGACTTCCTCACCGTGGACACCGCGACGAGTTGCCGCGTGCGCTGCCTGGACACGTTCGCCGGGCCGCTGTTGCTGCTTGTGCAGGTGAGCGACTTGGACCGCGAAGCGAACGAGCCGGCGCTCAGCGCCATCGTCAAGTCGCTGAACGTGGAAGTGGATTGACTCTCGTATCTTCGCCGCTTGCGGCTTCGCGAGCGCGTGCCCTCGCGAAGCCGCAAGCGGCACGGAAAGCCCCACATGCCCATCGATCCGTTCGCCGCGAAGCGCCAGGAGATGCGCGACGAGTTCTTCGCCAAGCTGTTCCTGCTCGGCGGGTGGCTCGGCGGCACCGACACCTACAAGCGCACCATGTGGTCCGCGGTGCCGGACATTGCTCTCCAACACGCGGCGTACACGCTCACGCTCCGCAAGGGACTGCCCGAACCGGGTGCGAACAACCGGCTCGTCATGGCCGGGCACGAGGCCATGCTCGCGCAGTGGTTCCACCGGCCGCTGCTGCGCAGTGACATCACGTTGTCACAGCAGTGGTACGCGACCCACTCCGCGACGAAGGCGTTCCCCGCGGAGGTGTGGGACGCGGTGCTGGCGCAGCCGGGCGACGCGCTCCCGTTGCCCATCGACGTGTGGGGCTTCGCGGGCGGGCAGACGTTCCTCGCGGGCGTGCCGTGCCTCACATTTGAAGGCCCGGGCGGACTCGTCTCGTACACCGAGTCCGCGATGTGCCGGTACTTCGCGCCGGTCATTCAGGCGACGAAGGCGCGCCTGATGCGCGAAGCCACGCCGCGCGACGCGGAGTTCGGGCTGCGGTCCGCGCCGGTCGAGGTGTGCAACCTCATCCTGCTGCTCGCGCGATTCGTCGGCGGTGCCGGCGAAGAAGGGCACGCGCAACTCACCTCCAACGACACCGCGGAGTTCCTGTACCCGGAGTTGTTCAAGTCCATCGGCACCATCGGCCACGAGATGATGTGCGCCGGGCAGAGCTTCGACAAGACGCTCGCCGCGGCCGAGTACGAGATGATGGACCGGTTCGTGTCAAAGATGGGTACGGCGTCTCTGCTGTGCGATTTGGTGGACGCCGAAACCGTCGGGCTGGAGAACGCGCTGCGCGTCATCCGTGCGCACCCAGAGACGGACCGCGTGGGCGTGCGCGTCGATAGCGGCGACATCGCGGCGCAGTGCGTGTTGTACTTCAACGAGATGCGCGCGCTCGGCATCCCGCCGCGCGTGATCGTCTTTGAAGACGAGGTGACGCCGGACGGCGTGAGGCGCGTCTACGACACCTTCCGCACGCAAACGGGCCTCGAACCGACGATGCTGTTCCCCGGTGCCGGTGGGTACTGGTGGAAGCTGGTTCACCGCGACACGGTCAGCGCCGCGTTCAAGCGCACCGCGACCGAAGACCGGCCGAACGTGAAGTTCTCGAACTCGCCCGGCAAGGAAACGATCCCCGGCTACGTCCGCGTGTACGCGCGCGGCGACACGCTCGTCGTCGCGGACAAGTCGGAGGGCATCGACGGCGAACCGCTGTTCGTGAAACTGGTGGAGCAGGGGCGAGTTGTGTACGACGAAGACTTCCGCGCACAGGCCGCGCGTGCGGAGCGTACGTGGAACCGCTACACCCGGTGGGAGGCGTCGCCGCTGGTCGCGGACCACCTGAGCCGCTTCAACGCGATGCGCGCCGCGGAGGTCGCGGAGGCGCGTGCCCGACTCTCGACGGGAGGGGCGAAATGATCGCGTTCACGCCACACACCGGCAAGGTCACGGCGCTGAGCTTCAGCCCGGACGGGTCGCGACTCGCGTCGGTCTCGTCGGACCGGTCGTTGAAGGTGTGGGACGTGTCGCGCCTGGGCGTGAGCGAACCGGCGTGGGAGGTCCGCGACGCGCACGCGCACTCGATCGGCCACTGCCAGTACGCGTGGTCCGGGGCGGTCGTCTTCACCGGCGGCAAAGACGGCCTGATGAAGGCGTGGGACGCGCGGGACGGGCAACTCGTCGCCTGCACCGATCCGGACACCCACCCGGACGCCCGCGGACGCGGTCGGCGCGTTCACCTTGTCGCTGTGCGGGGGGTACGTCGCCTACGGCGGCGGGAACTCGTGGCTGCCGACGGACTTCGTGGTGGCGCGCGCCGCGGATTTGACGCCCGTCCGTTGCGTGACGGGCCACGGCAAAGCGGTCGGGGTTTTCAGCGCGTGGGAGAACGGGTTCGCGAGCGGCAGCGCCGACCGCACCGTGCGCCTGTGGGACTGGGAATCGGCCACCTGCCACGCGGTGCTTCCGTTGCGCGGTTTGGTGCGCGGGCTGACGTGTTCGCGCGACGGCCGGCACCTGACGGCCGCGGGCGGCGCCGTCATTCACCGGTACGCCGCGCCGCCGGTCGCCGAGTCCGGCCACCACCACGTCAAAACGGGCGACTTGCGCGGGCACACGAAGCGCGTGGACTGCCTCGAATTGACGCCCGACGGCACGCGGCTCGCGTCCGCGTCCGACGACGGCACGGTCCGCGTGTGGGACACCGCGACCGGGACCGAACTGCGCGTGTTCCACCCGAAGCTCGGACCGCTCCACTGGATCGCGTTCGCCCCGGACGGGCTGACGCTCGCGTTCAGCAGCCAGAAGGGGCACGTCGGCCTGCTCGACATGGACGGCTGACGCGGCGGCGTGTCGCAGTTGGTAGAATGCCGGTGGAGGGCGAACCGATGGACGACGCGACCCGAAACGCCGTGCTGCAACTGCTCGGCAACGCGATGAGCGACATTTCCGAAGAGTGTTGGTGCGCTGGGTGGAGTGGGGGCAGCGAGTACCACATCCCGGAACTGTGCCGCCGGGCGGTCGAATCCGGGCGGTCGCAGTTGTGGGGTCACGGTGAGGTCACGCCCGAACAGGCTCGCGGCCTTCTCTACTTGGCCGAACAACTCGGCTGTTGGGCGAACTGGGACACGGCCGGCTACGCCGCGCACCAGCCGTTCCCGATTCCGCCCGAACACCTCGCGGCGGTGGACTAGCAGCGGTTGTCGCGCCCGAAAGATGCCCGAGAGGAAATCATGTCCGACGAAACCGCGGCTCTGTTCCAGTCAAAACTCGAACTGTTGGAGCGGCAGTGTAAGCGACTTCGTCGCGAAGCGTGGTTGTGGCGGTTCGGAACAATCGTCGCCCTCGGCGCGGTCGGTGCCCTCGTCTGGTCGATGAATCGCACGCCTTCCCTGCCAAGTGAAGTACAGTTCGCCACAGTCAGGACGAGAGATTTCTCACTCGTCGATGGCAGCGGTTTGGATCGCGCCAGACTGCGAGTGACGCCGGAGGGACTGACGATGTTCACGATGAACTCGACCGCGGGGAAAGGGCGGGTCATGCTGGCCTCAACCGAAGACGGAGGGGGACTTTTCCTCATGGACAAGTCGGACAGCGTCCGCCTCCTCGTCGGCGTGACCCCGGACGGTCCGAAGGTCGAACTGCTCACCGCGGCGAACAAACAGACCGCGCTGCTCACGACCAACCCGAAAGGCGGATTTCTCGCGTTAGCTAATACCTCTGGGACGCAACAGGTCTTCGCGGGCCTTTCTGACAATGAGAAAGCGGAGGCCGGGTTCGGCCTCCGTGACATCCGGGGTCGTAACCGGGCCAACCTCGGTCTGGACGCGAACGAACGGCTGCAACTCTCGTTGCGCGACTCCGCGACTGAAATGAGCCTGCTCGCGGGATGGAATTTTGAGACCGACAAAGGCCCGACAATACTCTTGCTCGACGAATCCGGTGAGATTCGCGGCGCGCTCGGTTTGGTCCGACAGCCGACGACGGGCCGGCTCGTCCCAGTGCTTCGTTTCAATGACGAAAAAGGAACGGCAGTGTTTTCAAAACCATAACTGCGACCCGAACCGACTGACCCGCACCCGCCCACGAATACACTTACAGCATGAACACTCACGGCTTCCTTCGCGTCGCGGCGGCCTGTCCGGAGTTGCGCGTCGCCGACTGCCCGTTCAACGCCGACCGCACGCTCGCGCTCATGGCCCGCGCCGAAGGGCAGGGCGTCAACCTCCTCGTCTTCCCCGAGTGCGGGCTGACCGGCTACACGTGCCACGACCTCTTCCACCTGCAATCGCTCCAGCGCGCCGCGGAGGAAGCGCTCGCGAAGGTGGTCGAGAAGGGCGCGACCGTGTACCGCGGCGTCGCGGTCGTGGGCCTGCCGCTCGCCATCGAGGGGCAACTGTTCAACTGCGCCGCGGTCATTCACGCGGGGAAGGTGCTCGGCATCGTCCCCAAAACGTACCTGCCGAACTACAAGGAGTTCTACGACGCCCGCTACTTCTGCCCGGCCGACAACGCGAACTTCTCCGCCGCGTCGTGCGCCGGCCAGAGCGTGCCGTTCGGCACCAACCTGCTGTTCGACTGCCGCACCATGAACGGCTTCACGCTCGGCGTCGAAATCTGCGAAGACCTGTGGATGCCGGTGCCGCCGAGTTCGCTGCAAGCGATCATGGGCGCGACCGTCCTCGCGAACCTGTCGGCGAGCAACGAAGTCATCGGCAAGGCCGGCTACCGGCGGCAGTTGGTGAGTTCGCAGTCGGCGCGGTGCATCGCGGGGTACGTGTACGCGTCGTGCGGCGAGGGCGAATCGACTACCGACATCGTGTTCGGCGGGCACTGTCTCGTCGCCGAGAACGGCGTGATCCTCGCGGAGTCCGACCGGTTCCGCCGCGGGCAGCAGTTGCTCGTCACCGATCTTGATCTCGATCGCCTGTTGCACGACCGCATCCAGACGAACACCTTCCACGACGCGAACCGCGTTTCCGATCTGGGGATGAGCAAGTACCGCACGCTGTCGTTCGACCTGGAACCGACCGCGCGCGAACCGCGGCTGATGAGGGCGGTGGACGCGAATCCGTTCGTGCCGTCGGACCCCGCGACGCGCGACGAGAGGTGTCGCGACATCTTCCAGACGCAGGTCGCGGCGCTCGGCCGGCGCTTGTCGCACGTCGGCTTCCCGCCGGTGTCCATCGGCGTATCCGGCGGGCTGGATTCCACGCTCGCGCTCTTGGTCGTGTGCAAGACGATGGACGAACTCGGCGTACAGCGCGACCGCGTTCACGCGCTCACGATGCCCGGCTTCGGCACCACGCCCCGCACGAAGAACAACGCCTGCGACCTCGCCCGCGCGCTGAACATCACCATGCGCGAAATCGACATTCGTTCGATGTGCCTCGAACAAATGAAGGCGCTCGGTCACAAGCCGTTCGGCATTGAGCTAGGTCACGAGACGGTCGATTCGCTCTCCGAGAAGTTGCGGCACCTGCCGGAGGACAACCGCAGCGACCTGACGTTCGAGAACGTGCAAGCCCGGATGCGGACTTCGCTGCTGATGAACACGGGGTTCGTGATCGGCACCGGCGACCTGTCGGAACTGGCGCTCGGCTGGTGTACCTACAACGCCGACCACATGAGCATGTACAACCCGAACGTGAGCATCCCGAAGACGCTGGTGAAGTTCCTCGTGCGGTGGGCCGCGGAGAACGAGTTCGGCGGCCCCGCACAGGCCACGCTGCTGGACATCGTGAAGACGGAGATTCGGCCAGAACTGCTCCCTCTGGACGCGAGCGGCGCAGCCACGCAACTGACCGAATCGACGGTCGGCCCTTACGAGTTGGTGGACTTCTTCCTGTACCACTTCCTGCGGTTCGGCGCGGAGCCGGACAAGATTCTGTTCCTCGCGAGTCGGGCGGAATTCTCCACGGAGTACACTCCCGAGCAGGTGCGGCACTGGCTCACGGTGTTCCTGAAGCGGTTCTTCGCGAACCAGTTCAAGCGGTCGTGCCTGCCGGACGGCCCGAAGGTCGGCTCGGTGAGCGTGTCGCCGCGCGGCGACTGGCGCATGCCCAGCGACGCCGCCGCCCGCGTGTGGCTCGACGCCGTCGAAGGCGGCGAGTGATCGGAGAGTAGCCCGCCACTCCGTGGCGGTTCTTCGCCAAAGACCCAAAGCAAAAGACACCGCCACGGAGTGGCGGGCTACTCTCAAGACCGCCTTGACTCCGGGTGCCAACCTGTCGAGAATGCGTGTAACGGCTTCCGTTCGTTGTGCCCGCCCCCACTCGGCCCGCGCGGGCCGTCTCCGAGACTTCCACACATGCCACTGCCACACATTCGCGTGACTGCCGTTTTGCCATTGGCACTTGTTGCGGGCCTCGCGGCCTGTGCGGTTGGGTGTGGAGGGGACGGCGTGCAGGTGTCTACCATGCCGAAGAACGACGCCCCGAAGCCGGTCGATAAAGGCGGCATGGGCCTACCCGCACCCACTGCCGGCGAGCGCCGCATCCTCGGCGCGCTGTTCCCCGCCGCCAAGCCGGAGTGGTACTTCAAGTACATCGGCGCGGGCGACCAACTCGCGGCCAACGAAGCCGCGTTCGACACGCTCATTAAGAGCGTGAAACTCCAAGCCGACGTGACCGCGGTTCCGGCATTCGATCTGCCGGCCGGGTGGACGAAGACGGGACCGCGAACCGTGAACAGCGGCGGCATTCAGATCAAGACCGACGAGACCGTCCGGTTCGGCACGCCGCCGCAAGAGATCACCATTAGCTACATCCCCGGCGGCGGGCTTGCCCAAAACCTGAGCCGGTGGGCCGGGCAGATCGGCGCCACCGACTTCGACCCGGCGACCGGGACGCAGAAGTTCGAGGCGCAGGGCGTGACCGGGCTGCGGGTGGACATGCGCGGGGCGGGCAAGAAGTAGCGAACAGTTCCGGGCGGCGCAGGCCGTCTCTCCGAGGAGCCACTGATGAGCGCGACCCTACCGCACGTCCCCGGCGAACACGGCGAACCGCCCGTCCCCCCCGCCAAGACCAGCCTGGCGCGCGGACCGGGCTACTACGCGCGCCGCGGGTTGAAAGCGCTCGCGTCGCTCCAGCTCACCGTCGGGCTGTTCGCGGTCGGCATAGGCCTGGTGTTCTTCGGCACCCTCGCGCAGATCGACTTCGGCATCTGGACCGTCGTCGATAAGTACTTCTGGTCGTGGACGGTGGACGTGCCGTTCGACCTGTTCCGGAAGTTCCTCAACGTGTTCTGGAAGGAGTGGTACCCGCCCGGCGGGTCGGCGTGGACCGGCACGTTCCCGTTCCCGGCGGGCAAGTTGGTCGGCGCGCTGATGCTCACCAACCTGCTCGCCGCGCACGCCCTGCGCTTCAAGTTGAGTTGGAAGCGGTCCGGCGTGTTCCTCATCCACGGCGGGATGATCCTGCTGTTCGTCGGCGAGTTCGTCACCCGCGAGTTCGCCGTCGAACAGCAGATGCGGATCGACGAAGCCGGGTCCGCCGACTTCGCCATCGACACCCGCAACGTCGAACTGGCGTTCGTGGACGGCGCGGACCCCGCGTTCGACCGCCAGATCACGGTCGCGCAGTGGCGGCTGAAGGCGGCGAAGCCGGGCGAGCGGATCACCCACCCCGACCTGCCCGTCGATGTCGAAGTCCTGAAGTTCATGAAGAACTCCGACCTGCTCGACGTGGCGCGGTTCGAGACCGAGTCGGGCGCGGCCGGCGGCGCGTTCGTCCCGTCGGACAAGGGGACCGGCCCCGCCGCCTACGTGCGAATCCACGACAAGGGCACGAAGCAGTCGCTCGGCACGTTCGCGGTGTCGCCGCTGGTGAAGGAGCAGCACTTCGCCGCCGGGCCGATCTCGGTCCGGCTGTCCATGTCGGCCGACGGGCTGAAGGTCATCGACGGCTCGCCCGCGACGTTCGACCGCGTGGCGGTGATCTCGCGGAGTCGCCTGAAGCCGGCGAACGCGGGCGAGCGGCTCACGCACCCCGACCTGTCCGTCGAAATCGAAGTGGTGCAGTACATGCCGCGCGCCGAACTGGTCGAGGTCGCGCCGTTCGGGAAGGGCAAGGTGATGGGGAACCTGGTCCTCGTCGAGACCGGCGAAGAGTCCGGCGTCGCAATGAAACAGCGCGGCGACGCGACCTCCGCCTACGTGCGGCTGTACAAGAAGGGCACCGACGAGGTGACCGGCGTGTACGCCCTGAGCGCGGCGTTCAAACTGCTCCTGCAACAGTCCCTCCCGGTGGACGGCACGACGTACCAACTCGCGCTGCGTAACGCGCGCTACCAGAAGCCGTACAAGATTTACCTCGACAAGTTCCGGTTCGACAAGTACGAGGGCACGGAGAAGCCGAAGAACTTCTCCAGCGATGTTCGCGTGTACGCCGCGGACGCGCCCGCGGACGCCGCCCCAGTACGCGAGCAGCGCATCCGGATGAACGAGCCGCTGCGGTACGCGGGCGAGACGTTCTACCAGGCAGACTGGGACAAGGAGACCGAGAAGACGACCATCCTTCAGGTGGTGAAGAACCCCGGGCTGATCAACTTCGGGCTGTTCTACGCGACCATCGACTACATCGCGTGCGCCGTCGTGACGACCGGGCTGCTGCTGCACTTCGGCATCTTCCTGATTCGGTTCCTGAACCGCGCCCGGCAGCCGCGCGGCGTCTTGGCCCCGGTCGGCACGCCACCGGGCGAGGTTACTCTCACGCGCATCGTCCCGTGGTTCGTGCTCGCGGTGATGGCCGTCTCTGTGGCGTCGGTGTTCGGGCGGATGAACCCGCCGCGCGAGCCGTACGACCTGGAGGCGTTCGCCCGCATGCCGGTGATGGACGGCGGGCGCGCGAAGCCGCTGGACACGGTCGCCCGCGTCAACCTCCGCATCGTGAGCGGGCGCGAGGAATGGAAAGACGAGAAGGGCAAGACGCAGCCCGCGATCCTCTGGTATCTGGACGTGATCTCCACCGGCGGCAACCCCCGCAGCGGCATCAACCCGACCGGCCCGGCGTGGAAGCACAAGGTCATCCGCATCGACAACGAGGCGCTGCTGAACGCGCTGGGCCTCAGCCCGGTTGAGGGGCTGCGGTACTCGCTCGAAGAGATCGCGCCGAACGTCTCCAAGATCGCGAAAGCCGTCGGGGACGCCGAGAAGAAGGTGAAAGCCGGCGGGAAGCTCGACACCACCGAGATGAAGTACAAGGAGCTGGTCGAGCGGATCAACACCATCGTTCAGCTCGCCGGGGAGGGCGGCCCGCACCTGCTGCCGCCGCAGGCGGACGGGGAGAAGTGGGCCTTGCTGGGCGAGTTCCGCCGGCGGGTCAGCGCGGACGCCGGGGACGCGATCCAGAAGAAGTACAACCTCACCGACGCGGCGATCGACAAGATGAGCGAGGAGGAGCAGAAGGTGCTCCGGAAGCAGTTGAAGGCCGAATTGGAGCGCGACGAGAAGGAGGGGATGAAGGCGAACACCGCGGCCGGGATGTGGGACAAACTGCTCACCGCGTACCGCGACAAGAAGCCGGACGAGTTCAACGCGGCCGTGGGCGAGTACAAGACGCCGACCCTGAGCCTGACCGAGCGCGCCCGCGTCCGGGTGGAGGTGACGTTCAACCGGTTCCAGCCGTTCTACCAGTGTACCTTCCTGTACGTCGTCGGGCTGGTCCTCGCGCTGGTCGGGTTCTTCCTGAGCGTGGCCGAGAAGCCGCACTGGGCGAACGCGCTGCGCCGGTCCGCGACCAACGTCCTCGCGCTGGCGCTGGTCGTCCATGTCGCGGCGCTGTTCGGCCGCATGTACATCATGGACCGGCCGCTGGTGTTCGTCACCAACCTGTACTCGTCGGCCGTGTTCATCGGCTTCGGGTGCGTGGCGCTGTGCCTCGTACTGGAGCGCATCTTCCCCATCGGCATCGGCAACGCGGTCGCCGGCGCGCTCGGGTTCGCGACCTGCGTCGTCGCACACAACCTCGGCACCGAAGACACGCTGGAGATGATGCAGGCGGTGCTGGACACGAATTTCTGGCTAGCCACGCACGTCACCACCGTCACGCTCGGGTACACGGCCACGTTCGTCGCCGGGTTCCTCGGGGCGATCTACGTGCTGATGGTGCTGGGCACGGTGGTCCGCGACGGCTACGAGAGCAAGGGCGAGCCGACGGTCGGGGCGCTCATCGCGTTCGGCGTGGCCGCGCTGGGGCTGGTCGCGATCCCGGCGTTCTTCCTGTGGTTCGCCGCCGCCGCGCTGGAGAAGTTCGAGATCGTGCACTCCATGGTGCTCGACGGCGTGTTCGTCCTCGCGGGCGCGGGCGCGGTGGTGTACGGGCTGGTGCTGATGATCCTGCGGGTGTCGTCCGGCGGGCTGGACGCGCACGGCAAGCCGCTGCTGGGGCAGGTGCCGCCGCTCGCGCGGCCGGTGACGGCGCTCGCGCTCACGCCTGAGAGCGGGAAGATTCTCGGCCAGATGATCTACGGCGTGGTGGCGTTCGCGACGCTGCTGAGTTTCGTCGGCACCGTGCTGGGCGGCATCTGGGCGGACCAGTCGTGGGGCCGGTTCTGGGGCTGGGACCCGAAGGAGAACGGGGCAGTCCTGATCGTGCTGTGGAACGCGCTGATCCTGCACGCCCGCTGGTGCGGGCTGGTGAAGGACCGCGGCACGGCGGTGCTCGCGGTGTTCGGCAACGCGATGACCGCGTGGAGCTGGTTCGGCACGAACCAGCTCGGCGTCGGGCTGCACGCCTACGGGTTCGACACGCGGCTGGCCGACGGGTGCTTCAACTTCTGGGCGCTGCAACTCGTCATCGTGGCGTTCGGCGCGTCGATCCCGCGGCACTTCTGGGCGGGCGCCGCCCGGCGCGCCCCTGTGGCCGCGGCGTCCGCGCTGCCGGTCGCGAAGATCGTGACCCCGCCCGCGGCGACGCCGGTCGCGCCGCCCGCAACCGCGACCGCCGCGATGCCGACCAGCACGCCGCCCGCGAACGGCCACGCCAACGGTAACGGCCATTCGCGCCGCGACAAGGGGAAGAGGCAAGGCAAGCGGAAGTGACGGCTCAAGGAGTCTTGGCGAGCGGGGGGCGTAAGCCCCCCGAGGAATTTGAATCCTCGGGGGGCTTACGCCCCTCGGTCGTGTCGCTCGTCGCCTTCGACCGCGTCAGCAGCCACGCGGTCGGCGCGATCACCAGCGCGGTGCCCACGACCGCGGTCGCGTTCACGGACCGGTCGAACGCCCACGCGCACATCACCATCACGAACACGATCTGCGTCAACCCGACCACGGACACCTTCGCCGGCGCGCCGCGCCCGAACGCGAGCGTCAGGAACATCTGGCCCACCGTGGCCGACACTCCGATAACGAGCAGCCGGAACAGGATGCCGGCTTCCAGCACGCGCTCGACCGGCTGTGAACGCGGGGTGAAAAGGAACGCGCCGCAGCAGAAGACGGTGGCGACGAGCGAGAAGTGGACGACGACGGCCCGCGGGTCGATGTCGTGGAGGCGGTGCAGGCCGAGCATCGCGACCGCCGTGAACAGCGCCGACGCGAGCGCCGCGAACACGCCGAGTTTACCGGCCTCGATGTGCGGTTGTTCCACCAGCACCACGCCGGTGATGCCGACCAGAATGGCGGCCACCATCTTCCAGCCGGGCG
>CANLGS010000007.1 GCA_947490035.1 Gemmataceae bacterium | reverse complement strand
CGTGCGTGAAGTCTTACCCCTCACCCGTCGGCGAAGCGCCGCCACCCTCTCCCGCAAGGGGAGAGGGAGAAACCAATACCTCGGCGCGTTGAAATTCGCGCTTCGGCAACTCGCCCTTCTTGATGAGCGATTTCAGTCCGGCGACGTGCTTGCAGTGGTCCCAGCGCAGGAAGCCCATGCACTCGCACGACGTGTCTTCCGGCTTGCCGACGCGGACGTGGTACAGCTCGCCCTGGCCGAGCCGGTGGATCGAGAACCCGCGACCGCCGATGTCGCACCGCATCTCGCGGAACGTGTAGAACTGGCACTTCCCGTCGATGTCCAGACAGAGCACGCCGACGCCGTTCGCGTCCGGCGGGTACGCGAGGCGCACGGTCCGCGCTTTCGGCTTGGCCGTTCCCATGACGCAATTCTAAGAGCCGCCGCTACTGTTCGGCACACCCCGCACCGTTACAATTCCTGAACTCACCCGCGGAGCGGCGACATGCGGTTCACGAAGATGCACGGCATCGGCAACGACTACGTGTACGTCGATTGCGTGCGCCAGAAGCCGCCCGCCGACCCCGCGGCGGTCGCGGTCGCGGTCAGCGACCGGCACTTCGGCATCGGCTCCGACGGCCTCATCTTAATCTGCCCCAGCGAGCGCGCCGACGCCCGTATGCGGATGTTCAACGCGGACGGCTCCGAGTCCGAGATGTGCGGCAACGGCATCCGCTGTGTCGCGAAGTTCGTCCACGACCACGGCATCGCGACGAAGCCGAAGCTCGCCATCGAGACCGGTCGCGGCGTGCTGTCAGTCGATCTCGAAGTAAAAGACGGCAAGGCGGTTCGCGTCCGCGTGAACATGGGGGAGCCGATTCTGGAGAGCGCGAAGATTCCGACCACGCTGCCGGGCGACCCGCCGGTGAACGTGCCGCTCTACGTCGCGCCGGAGGAGTACGAGGTGACGTGCGTCTCGATGGGCAACCCGCACGCGGTCTTCTACCCCGGCGATGCGTTCTTTGAATCCGGACAGCTCCATGATCCGCTGGCGAGCTGCGGCCCCCTCGTCGAGAACGCCCCCATCTTCCCCCGCCGCATCAACGCGCACTTCGTGAAGGTGCATTCGCCGAACGAAGTGACGATGCGGACATGGGAGCGCGGGAGCGGGATCACGCTGGCGTGCGGTACCGGGGCGTGCGCGGTGTGCGTCGCGGGCGTGCTGACCGGCCGCACCGCGCGTAAGCTGCTCGCGCACCTGCCCGGCGGCGACCTCGAACTGGAATGGTCCGAAGCGGACAACTGCGTGTACATGACCGGGCCGGCCACCGAGGTGTTCACCGGCGAGTGGCCGACCGCGTGAGTTCCCCCCTCCCTTCACCGCCCGCTCGCGAGTACGTCATCCCGGCACGGCTGTGGGCGTGGGTCGGCACGCCGCGCGCGGTCGCGGTGCTGCTGTGGGTCGTCGTCCTCGCCACCGGCGCGGGGTTCACTTACCGCGCGTTCACCTGGTTCGACAACTCGCCGTTCGTCCCCACCGAGAAGCAGCGCGCCGACGGCAACAGCGGGCACGCGCAGATCGACTTCGGCGGGCAGTGGCTGATGGGCCGCATGCTCGTCACCGGCAACGGGCGCGAACTCTACCACCGGCAGCGGCAGTGGCAGGTACTGCGCGCCGGCTACACCGACGACGCCGAAACGCAGGAGCAGCGCAACGGCCCGGCCGTGCCGAGCCACCTGGCGACCTCGACCCCGCCCGCTGGCTCGGCCAACCACGACGCCGACAACCTCATGAACTGGTTCATGGGCACCGAGAAGGAGCCGGTGAAGGAGTGGAAGACCGTGGGCGGCGCCGCGGTCGCGCCGTTCGCGCGGCCGACCGGCAACCCGTTCCTCGCGCTCGCGTGGGAAGAGCACGAACCGGTCGTCACGAAGGAGACCGTCACAGCGGTGGACACGGCGGCGATCGGCGGCCCGCTGTACCCGCCCGTTCACGCGCTCTTCTACGCCCCGCTCGGCCTCTTCGACAAGCCGCAGCACGCGTACCGCGCGTTCCAGGTGTTCAGCCTGTTCGTCATCCTGCTCACCGGGCTGGGCGTGAAGGTGCTCACACGCGGGCGCGTCTGGTGGTCGGTCGCCACGTTCTGCATCCTGCTGTTCCCCGGCACGCGCGGCGCGCTGGACCTCGGCCAGAACCCGACGCTGTCGCTGTGCATCCTGATCTGGGGCTGGGCGCTGACGAGTCGCGGGTACCCGGTCGCGGGCGGGCTGGTGTGGGGGCTGTTCGCGTTCAAGCCGGTGTGGGCGCTGTCCTTCTTCCTCGTGCCGCTCCTGATGCGGCAGTGGCGGTTCTGCGCCGCGATGGTGCTGACCGGCGTGACGCTGGGCGCTCTCACGCTGCCGTTCGTCGGGCTGAAGACGTGGTTCGACTGGCTCGAAGTCGGGCGAGAAGCGGCGGCGCTGTACAAGGTGAACGACAACTGGATTCACCTGAGTCGCGACCTGCACGGCATCCCGCGGCGCATCCTGCACGACTTCACCAAACCGGAGAGCGAGCGCGAGACGCCGCTGGCGAACGCGCTCGGCTGGACCCTGTGGGGGATCGTGTTCGGCGGGACGACGCTCGTATACCTCGCGCGCGGCTACCGCGCGCGCGCGACCGGGTTGAGTGCCGGGTTCCTGTTCCTCGGCGCGTACCTGACGTGCTACCGGTTCATGTACTACGACGTGCTGCTGGCGGCGGCGGCGCTGGCGGTGCTGGCGGCCGACCGGCGGTGGCTGCTGGGCGCCGGCGCGTTCGAGCTGGCGCTCGCCGCCCCCGGCGCGCCCCCGCCCGCGAGCCGCGAACTGCTCGCTCCGGCCGCGCGGAAGCCGTTCGGCGCGCGGATGCTCGGGCACGTGAACTCGTTCCCGCTGACGGTTCTGCTGCTGCTCTACGTGCTGGAGAACGGGATTAGCGGGATGAGCCTGGAAGCGACTGTCGGGTTCGGCTACTACGCGTCTCCGGCGGCCGAACCCGGCGGCGCCGCGGTCACGCCGCGGCTGAAGGCCGACACGAGCGTGAAGTACCCGCTGGACGCGTTCCTGCTGCTCGCGCTGTGGGTGTGGTTCGCCGTGCGCGTGCTGCGCGGCGACGAGAAGCGCGAAGAAGACTTGTAGCCCATCTCTGGCGCGAACCTCGCGCCCGCACTTCACGTCTCTCCACGCGGGTGCTACTCCAGCGGAGACGACGATGGCTCGTGAAGTGTTCTATCGCCAGTGCCGATTGGTCAAGCGGGTCGAGAACGGCGAACTCGTCCCGGTGTCGTGAATTCCCGAACCGTATGCGACGGCCGGGCGCATCGTGAAGTTGCGCGAGAACGGCGCGTGGGATGATGGTTGGGTGGTACTCGGCGCCGGCACGCGGCGCCTCCGGGCGGACGAGGTGCCGGACTTCCACCAACTGAGCAAGGCGCACCTGCGCGCCACCGGCGACGCCGAAACCGCAAAGGGCTGACGTGTGGTCCGGTCACTCCGTGACCGGTCTTCTCTTGTGGCACAGACATTCCTGTCTGTGTGCTTCGAGGGGCCAGCCGCACAGACAGGAATGTCTGTGCCACCAAAACCAAGCCAAAACGAAGACGCCGACCGACGGGTCGGGCGGGCGCCTGCAAAGCGCCCGGTGTGGGTTCAACTCCCAACGGCGTCTCTTGTGAATTGGGAGTGCGGAACGCGGAATGCGGAATTGAAAGGCAGCAGAGAAGACCGTTGGGTTTCTCTTCTGCCTTTCAATTCCGCATTCCGCGTTCCGCACTCCGCGTTATTTGAGTTCGGCCCGCTTCTTGGTGATGAGCGCCAGCAGTTCCTTGTGCGGCGTGGCGAACTTCGACAGCCCTTCGCTCATCAGCGTCTCTTCGAGCTTCTTCATGTCCACCTTCGCGTCGATGTCCGCGAGGACGTCCGCCGGCGGGAGCTGGTCCACCTGCTTGGTGAACGTCCGCCCGCACGCCTGCACGTCCTTGTTCGTTTGCGGCGGGTTGGTCTCGATGTCCGACCCCGCGAGCGCCTCGACGTACTTCCACGCGGGCGGCGTGCTGCCGTCCTTCATCTTCTTGGTACCGGTGCTGGCGAAGATCATCTCCTGGTTCCGTGCCAGTCCCTTGTCGGCCCAGAAATCCTTGTTCATCTTCCAGATGCGCTTCGCGTTCACGATCCCGACCAGCCCCTGCGCGGCGGGAATGAGGGTCGGGACGTGCGCCTCGGTGTACACGTCCACGCGGCTCACGAAGATGCTGTAAACGGTCTTCACGTTCTCCTTGTCCGTGCGCCGCTGCACGGCGCGGTACACGGCGTCGCGGGCGAGGACGTACTGGCGCTCGCTGAAAATCAGGGTGATGTTCACGCACACGCCGGCCGCGACGAGTTCCTCGACCGCGCCGAGGCCGCCCGGCGTGGCCGGCACTTTAATCATGCGGTTCTTGTGACCCGCGGCCCACTTCTTGCCGAGCCGGATGTACTCGGCCGAGCGCCCCGCGGCGTCCAACTTCTGGTCGTGGTCTTCGAGCAGCGGGTCCAACTCGAAGCTCACCCACCCGTCGTCGCCCTTGGTGTTCTCCCACACGTCGGTGAACACGTCCTGCGCGTTCTTGACGAGTTGGTTGGTCATCGCCCATGCGACGGCTTCGTCGTCGTGTCCGGCCGCGAAGAACTCTTTCATCTGGGCGTCGAACCGGCCGGTCTTCAGCAGGTCCGAGATGATGATCGGGTTCGAGGTCGCCCCGGTGGCGCCGTCGGCCCGGTTCGACTTGATGAGATCGGGGTCCACGGAATCGAGCCACAGTTTGGTGCCGGACGCCGCGAGCGATTGGAGTGGGGTCATGGGAAGTTCTCCGGGTAGTGTTCGGGTCGGAGGCAATCTTAGCGGAGGGCGGCGCGAAGCAGAAGAAGTTTGGACAGGATTAACAGGATTAACAGGATTAACAGGATTGAAGACAGTCTTCTCTTGATCCTGTTCATCCTGTTAATCCTGTCCAAACTTCTTCCGCTCTCACCAGTGGGCGATCGGCCCGGCGGGGACCGCGACCTGCGCCTGCTGCGCGTCGTAGTCGCTCCAGTCGGCCGGCGCGGGGCCGTGCGCGAACGGTGCGATGACCTCTTCAAACTCCGCCAGCCCGGAGAGCATGACGAGCCGCTGCTGCACCTTCTTTGGGAACCGCAGCGCCTTCGTGTACCACGTCGCCACCTTCCGGAAATGCACGCACCCGTGCTTCTCGCTGCCCTTCCATTGGACCAGCCGGCGCAGATGGAGGCGCATGAACGCGAGGCGTTCGGCGTAGCTCGCGCGCGGGCCGGGGTCGCCGGTCCGCACCCACGAATCGAACTGCCGGAACACCCACGGGTTCGCGAGCGCGCCGCGCCCGATGGCGATGCCGTGGCACCCGGTGTCCGCGATCATCCGCGCCGCATCTTGGACGGAGCGCACGTCGCCGTTACCGAACACCGGAATCTTCTCGACTGCTTCGACCACTTTCCGGATGCCGTCGTGGTTCACTCCGCCGGCGAAGCCCTGTTCGCGCGTGCGGCCGTGGATCGTGACCGCCGCGACGCCGACCTTCTCGAACTCGCGCGCGAAGTACGGGGCGCTCAGGTTGTCGTCGTCCCAGCCGAGCCGCATCTTCACGCTGACGGGCACCGGCACGGCTTCGACCACTTGCCGAACGAGATCAACGGTCGCGCCGGTGGTGTCGCACATCATGGACGAACCGCCGCCGGTCTTGACGACCTTCCGCACCGGGCAGCCCATGTTGATGTCGATGCCGTCGGCGAGTTTGCGTTCGACGAGCCACCTCGCGGCGCCGGCCATCTCGTGCGCCTTCGAGCCGAAGATTTGCACGAACAGCGGGCGCTCGGCCGGGTCGGTGGCGAGGAGGATCATCGTCTTCTGGATGCCGTCCACGATCGCGCGGGCGTTGACGAGGTCGGTGGTGCAGAGGCCGACGCCGCCGAGTTCGCGGATGGAGAGTCGGAACGGCAGGTTGGTGTACCCCGCGAGCGGCGCGAGGTTGAACCGCGACACGAGCGGCACCGTCCCGATGGACAGCGGCTCGCGGTAGAACGCGGGTGGTGATGGAATGGCGGAGTCGGTCGTCATGTGGTTAACTTACAGCAGGAATGCGCGGCCGGTTAGCCGCAAGCCGAAGGCGAGCGCGACACCAGGGGACAGACGATGACGGAAGAAGAATGGTTCGCGACAGACGACCTGCACGCGATGTGCCGGCACCTCGGCTTTCGACCGCACACTCGGAAATTGCGGTTGGTGCTGATCGCGGCGATGCGCCGGCACAAGATCAAGGACCGGCGGTGCGTGTGGGCGATCGAGTCGGCTGTCCTCTCAGGCACCCACCCGGCTCGCAACGCCGAGTTCGCGGACCTGTTGCGCGAAATCGCTGGCAACCCGTTCCGCCCCGTCCCCTTCTCGTCAGCGTGGCGCACCGACACTGCGGTGTCACTCGCTCGCGGGATGTACGAGTTGCGCGACTTCGGCGCGATGCCGATTCTCGCGGACGCGCTGCAAGACGCCGGGTGCGACAGCGACGACATCCTTTCTCACTGCCGTGACGCCAAGCAGACGCACGTTCGCGGGTGCTGGGTGGTCGATCTGGTGCTGGGGAAGACGTAACCGCCGTTGCGTCGCGCCCGCGCCGCCGCGATAATCCGAGGAGGAGGTAACGATATGACCACCGCGACCGCTCCACCCGCCGTCACGCCTTCGATCCGCGTCTATACGCGTTCGACCATTGCCGACTTGCTCCACCAACTCGGCGACATCCCCGCCGACCGCGTGCGCATGGACCCGCAGCCGGGTCTCGCCACGCTCGACGACTTGATTCGCGTGAACGAAGAGAAGTTGGGTCCGCTGTGCGAGTGGATCGACAATACGCTCGTGGAGAGAGCGACCGGCGCTTACGAATCCTGGTTGGCAGTCATCATCGCGGGCAAACTGCTCCGTTACTTGGAGGTTAACGACAGGGGGATGATTTACGGCGCGAACGGGGTGACGGAGATTCTCCCCGGCATCGGCCGCGCGCCGGACGTGGCGTTCGTCGCGTGGGAGAGCCTGCCCGGAGGCAAGCCCCCGCCGCGCGAAGACAAAGTGCCTTCGGTCGTGCCCGACCTGGCAATCGAAGTGTTGAGCGCGTCGAACCGGCCGGCGGAGATGGCCCGTAAGCGCGACGAGTATTTCCGGGCCGGGGTGAAGCGGGTATGGGAGATCGACCCCGAGTCGCGGTCGGCGAACGTGTTCACCGGACCGGACGCCCTCACGCCCGTCCCGGCCGACGGCACGCTCGACGGCGAAACCATCCTCCCCGGCTTCACCCTTTCGCTTCGCGATTTGTTCGCTCGCGCTGATCGCCGCGTGTGACTTTCGGCTTTTCGGCGCGGGGACTCCCCTCTTGGCCGTGCGGGTGCGATAATAGCCCGGCGTGATCGCGGCCCGGCCGCGGTTCGGCTTTCCCACCCGGTTCCGCCCTCGCTCCCTGGAGACCCGTTCGTGAACAACCCGCTCCGCATCCTCGTCGGCTGCGCCGCGCTGGCCGCCGGCCTGTGGCTCGTCAGCAGCCCCGCCCCGGCCGGCCCGCCCGACCTGCCGAAGGACTCCTACAAGAAGGCGGCCGACGCCGACCTCAAGTTCCTTCAGACCCGGCTCGACGAGTTGGCCGCGGCGGCCGAGCCGGCGCCGCGGTCCGCGAAGGTGGCCGTCGGCACCGCGCTGATGCTGTCCGTTTACGCCGATGCGTTGGGCGATGCGACGCTCAAGGCCGACGTGCTCAAGGTCGGCGAGGCGGTCGATGCCAAGAAGTACAAGGACGCCGCGACGCTGGGCAAGAAGCTCGCGGTCAAGCCCGGAGCCGCGAAGGCGGGCGACCTGCCCAAGTTCGCCCCGTTCGAGACGAAGTTCGCGGGCAAGGACAAGGTGAACGACCTGCGGTTGATGTACCTGTCGCGCACGATGGCGATTTCGAGCAACACGCAGGTTCTCAAGGTTCCGGCCGGCATGAACCTCGAAAAGGATTTGAAGGACTGGACCGCGAAGGCCAACCCGCCGAAGCTCGACCTCGCCGCCGTTGAACTGCTCGCGGTGCGCTCGGCCGTTCTCAACGAGTTCGCGTTCCACAACCCGAACGAGAAGGCCATGAGCAAGCCGGAGTTCGAGAAGCAGTGGAAGGACTTCAGCAAGCGGTCGGTCGAACTCA
This sequence comes from Gemmataceae bacterium, assembly GCA_947490035.1. GTDB lineage: Bacteria > Planctomycetota > Planctomycetia > Gemmatales > Gemmataceae > Gemmata. Next base: position 11,257 of record CANLGS010000007.1, on the reverse strand, counting down.
GCAAGGACATCATCGTTGAGTCGACGAAGAAGACGCCGGACATGAAGGTGCTCCGCACGAAGCTCACGCTCCTTGAAGGCGCCTGCACCGACTGCCACGGCAAGTTCCGCTTCGACGACTAAGCGAAGCAAGAAGAGCCGCAGATAACGCAGACGGGCGCAGATCACGGCAAGAAGACCGAGTTCTTAAAACTCTGTGTCTTCTGTTTTTGATCTGCGTCCGTCTGCGTTATCTGCGGCTCTTCTTTTTCTGCGAGGTGCAGTTCAAGCGGCGGAGCTGTTGGCGGATGGCGGGCAGTCGAAGCGGTGGGCCAGGCGCTTGCCGTTCACGTCGAGGGCTTCGAGGATCTCGTACACCGAGCCGATGGGGATGTCGTTGACGATGGCCCAGGCGATCACGTCGAGGTTCTCGCCGCCGGCCTTGAGCTGGTTCAGGATGACGTTGAGCAACTCGCTCTGGTTCTGGAACTCGTGGAGCAGGAGGCCGAAGTCGTTGCCGGAGAGTTCGACCCAGAAGCATTTCCCTTGCAAGTGTTCCACCCACCGCGCCCGCAGGTACCCGGTCCAGTGGTCCTTCACCCAGCGCTTCACGCACCCCTCGCCGAGGTCGTACCCGACCTTCTCGCTTTCCAGCCAGCGGTATTTGTTCTCTTCCTCGATGCAGTCGTGGTGGACGCTTTTCATCACCATGGCAGCACTCAGAAGAGGAGGGCAGGCGTTCATGGGCATCACCTTCCGCGCCGCGGTCCGGTGTCGGTTGAGGGCCGGCACGAACCGCGTCACGTCGCAACGGGAATACACTATCTCGGGGGCGGGAGCTAATCAAGTCGGCACAACCGGCATCACTCAGCGGGCCAAATAGCCGCCGTCCACGAACAGCGTCTGGCCGGTGACGTAGCTGCCGGCCTCGCTGCACAACATCAGCACCGGGCCGACCAGTTCGGCCGGTTGCGCCCAGCGCCCCAGCGCCGTGCGGTCCGCGAACGCCTGCTTCTCCGCGTCCGACAGCACCGACATGGGCATGTCGGTCATGAACGGCCCCGGCGCGATGCAGTTCACCGTCACGCCGAACGGCCCCAGGTCGAGCGCGCTGGCGCGCGCCATGCCGATGAGCGCGGCCTTCGTCGCGGAGTAGACGTTCCGCTTCTCCTTCGACACCTGCCCCATGATCGACGAAATATGCACCACCCGGCCCCACCGCCGCGCCTTCATCTGCGGCACGAGTTCGCGGGTGAGCGCCATCACGGAACTCAGGTTCACTTCCAGCACGCGGTCCCACGTGTCGTCGGTGATGGCGTCGATCGCTTGCGGGGCGTTCATCCCGGCGTTGTTCACCAGAACGTCAACTCTCCCCATCTTCTCTAATGCGAACGCCGCGAGCTTTTTGACATCGTCCCGAACGGAAACATCGGTGACGCAGTACGCCCCGCGTCGCCCGGTCCCGGCGAGAATCTCGTCGAGCGCGGTTTTGAGTTCACCCTCGTTGCGGCTGGCGATGAGAACGTCCGCACCGGCTTCGGCGAACCCGCGGGCCATCGCCTTGCCGAGTCCCTTGTTCCCGCCGGTAATGAGGGCAACGCGCCCGGTCAGGTCGAAGAGCTTGGCGGGCACGGTCGCTCCCCCGCGTGTGTAGTTTACGTGCAGGTATTCTAGATCAATGCCCGGATTCGCTGCAAGTGAAAAGTGTCACAAAGTGGCGTTTGCCTTGCGCGACGAACGACAGCCCCTCCAAAACGAGGATGAAGAGACGCGTTGGTTTTCTGTTTTCTGCCCGGAGGGCGGCGTTCGTAGGACAGGGCGGAGAGTACCTGTGGTGTGCGGCCTCGCCGCACCGTCACTCGAAGAACTGCGCCACGCGCACCGCTAAGCCGGGCAGCACGTCCGGCAGCGTGAGTTCGTCGCCGTTGTGCATCCGAATGGGGAACTCGTTCTCACGATACACCGCGAGCGACTGCGTGTCGGGGTCGATCACGACCACGACCGTCACGCCGGCTTCGAGGTACTCGGTCGCTTTGGCGCTCAGTTGCGAGATGCGGTCGCTAGGGGAGCGCACTTCGATCACGAGGTCCGGCGCGGGGATCGGTCCTGCGGGAACGTCGCCGACGGGCATCTTGGCGAAACTCACGAACGCGACATCCGCGCCGCGCACGGTGTCGGTCGGTTCCTTCAACCGCACGCGAACGAACGTGTCGTTCGTGAACACGCGCCCGAGTTTGTGTTCGCGAACGAATTGCGTGATGAGGAAACCGGCGTTGTTGCAGATGTAACCGTGCGGTCCTTGTGGCATGGGGTGTCTCACAACTCGGCCGCGAAACAGTTCGATGCGCGTTTCGGAGTCGTGCCGGCGCATGAACTCATCTGCGGTCAGGAGCGGTTCGGTTTCGGCCGCGGTCGTCGTCGCGTTCATATCAGTTCTCCTCTCACGAAGTGTACCATCGAGACTAGTCGCGCGACCACGTCAACCTCGCGGTGAATTCTGCTTCTCTGTTGCCGTGAGGGGCCATCGCGTGTGATAATCTCCTGGCTCACTCCCGCCGGGGATCACACCTTGTCCCCCTTTGTTGTCGGCCGTTTCCAGTTCGCTCTCCCGATCTTCGCCGCGATGCTGTTCGCGGGCGTATGTTCCGCTGCGCCTGCTGAACCGCTCACGCTGAAAGGTCACACGGGTTGGGTTGGCGGTGTCGCGTTCTCGCCCGACGGCAAGACGATTGCGACCGCGAGTGCGGACCACACCGCGAAGTTCTGGGACGCCGCGACCGGGAAGGAATTGACCACGCTGAAGGCGCACGACGACATCGTGAGCGCGGTCGCGTACTCGAAGGACGGCACGCACTTCGCGACCGCCGGCTTCGACGGCACCGCGAAAGTCTGGACCGCCGGGACGCGCGAACTGGTTCACACTTTCGAGGGCGGTCGCGGCGCGCTGCTGGCGGTCGCATTCAACCCGAACGGGCGCGCGCTCGCCGCCGGCGGCATCGACGGCAACGTGCGCGTCTGGGAACTCGACGGAAAGGCGAAGGCCGAAGGGCGCGTTCAGCGCACGCACGACTCCTGGGTGAACGCGCTGGCGTACCGGCCCGACGGCGAAGGGCTTGCCTCGGTGAGTTCCGACAACGAAGTCCGGTTCAACCCTTCCATCGGGAAGCTCCTCACGATCCGGCCGAAGATCGGCGAGGTTCGCAGCGTCGCGTTCACACCGGACAGCAAGCTGCTCGCGGCCGGCACGCGCTACGGCGTCACGAAGGTGTGGGACAACGACGGCCACGAGGTCGCGTCGCTGAAGGGCAAGCACACCGGCGACGTGTGGGCGATCGCGTTCAGCGCCGACGGGCGCACGCTCGCGGTCGGCGATGGCGACTGGAACAAGCCCAGTGATGTCGTGCTGTGGGACACGACCACTTGGAAAGAGCGCGCCAGGCTGAAGCACACGAACGAAGTGCTGTGTATCGCGTGGCACCCGACGAAGCCGGTGCTCGCGGCCGGCGCGTGGGACAAGACGGTGAAGGTGTGGGATGTCAGCGAACTATTGAAGGTCGAGAAATGACGCGACGCACTTCACGCGAAGCCTCAAGCGGCTGGGTCTTTCGAGCCGCTTGCGGCTTCGCGGGCCTCCTCATGCTTCCTTCCTTCGCGCGCGCAGACGACACGCCTTCGTATCAACGGCATGTGAGCGCCCTCTTCAGCAAACTCGGGTGCAACGGCGGCACGTGTCACGGCTCCGTCAAAGGGCAGAACGGCTTCCGGTTGTCGCTGTTCGGCGCGGACCCGGCCGGCGATCACGCGAGCATCGTGCGCGAGTTCGCCGGGCGGCGCACCAACCTCAATGATCCCGCCGCGAGCCTTCTCCTCCGCAAAGCCACCGGGCAGGCCGAACACGGCGGCGGCGTGCGTCTCCGCACCGACAGCGCCGAGTACGAAGTCATTCGCAAGTGGATCGCGAGCGGCGCGAAAGCCGACACCGCTGCTTCCGCGCGCGTGAAGAACTTGCAGGTGACGCCGGCGGAGCAAGTCGCGAAGAAGGGTGAGACGTACAAGCTGAAGGTGCAAGCCGCGTTCGCGGACGGCACGACGGAGGATGTCACGCCGTACTGCTCGTTCGAGTCGCTCGACACCGCGACCGCGAGCGTGGACGCGAACGGCACCGTCACCGGGAAGGGCGTCGGCGATGCCGCGATCATCGTTCGCTATCGCGCGCAACCGGCGCTGGCGCGCGTGCTGGTGCCCAGGCCCGACGCGACCGCGTTCCCCGACGTGAAGCCGAACAACTTCATTGACGTACACGTCCTCGCGAAGCTCAAGCGCCTTAACCTCCCGCCCGCGGCGCTCGCGGACGACGCCACCTTCCTGCGCCGCGCGTGTCTGGATGTAACCGGCGAACTGCCCGCAGCGGAAGAGGTTCAGAAGTTCCTTGCGGACACCGGCGCGGATAAGCGCGCGAAGAAGATCGAGGAACTACTCCTGCGCCCCGGTCACGCGGACCTGTGGACGCTCAAGTTCTGCGACCTGCTGAAGGCCGCGGACTTCGGCGTGTACGCGGACGCGATGTCGCTCGAAGCCGACGCGCCGCGCTTTCAAGCGTGGGTCCGCGCGCGAATGGCGGAGAACACACCCTACGACGTGTTCGCGGAACGCATCCTGCTCGCGACCAGCCGCGAAGGGCGCACGATGGACGACTACGCCGCCGAGGTGAAGTCACTCTTCGAGGGCTATTCGGCCGGCCGCAAAGACCTGGAGCTTTATGCGAAGCGCCGCACGCTCGACCTGTTCTGGCAGCGCCGCGGGTCCGACGGCGTCAGCGGCACGTTGCAAGTCGCGCACGCGTTCCTGGGTCTGCGGCTCGAATGCGCGCAGTGCCACCGGCACCCGCACGACAACTGGCAGCAAGAGGACTTGCTCGACTTCGCGAACTTCTTCATGCGCGTCCGCACGGTCGGGTTCCAATCTGACAACGAGAAGAAGTTCGCCGACGCCGCCGCGTTCTACAAGAAGTTCAACGACGAGGCCAAGACCCTCGACGGTGAGGTGAAGAAGCGCAAGGAGGGGGAAGGCAAGAAGCTCGACGACGATGCAAAGAAAGCGAAGCAAGAGGCTGACAAACTGATGGCTTCAAAGCCGCTCGCGGCTTCGCAACTCGAAGAACTCGCCAAACTCAAACAGATCATCGCGAAGGCCGACAAGTATCGCGCCGAAACCGCGGAGATGGAGAAGCGCGCCAAGCAGATGCCGGAGGTCGCGCGGCGGTTGCTTCAAGCGGAGTGTCGCGTACTGCCGCCGGGGCGCACCGCGAAGGTCGCCAGCACGCTGGGCGCCAAAGAATCGACTGCGTTCCGGCTGCTCGGTGAAACCGACGCGGTCACCGTTGCGGCCGACCGCGACCCGCGAGAGTTAGTCGTCGCGTGGATGCGGAAGCCGGACAACCCGTTCTTCGCGCGGGCGATCGTGAATCGCGTGTGGGCGAGCTACTTCGGCCGCGGCATCATCGACCCGCCGGACAACCTCTCGGCGTTCAACTCGGCCACGCACCCGGAACTGCTGAAGGAGTTGTGCGACGGCTTCATCGCGAACAAGTACGACCTGCGCTGGCTGCATCGCACGATCCTCAACAGCCGCACCTACCAGCAGTCCAGCACCCCGGCGAAGGGCGCGGAAGCCGACCGCACGCACTACGCGTCCTTCGCGCTGCGCCGGTTGCCGGCCGAGGTGATGCTCGACGCGCTCAACTCCGCGACCGGCACGACCGACAAGATGATCACGAACCTGTGGCCCGACGACATCAAGACGGTGCAGGTGCCGTTCGCGCCGAAGAACCCGTTCGTGGCGTTCGTGCTGGAAACCTACGGGCGACCGAACCGCAACTCCGCGGTGCAGTGCGACTGCGAGCGCGAGGCCGCGTCGAGCATCTTCCAGGTGCTGGCGCTGGCGAACCACCCGGAAGTGTGGCTCAAGATCAAGAGCCAGAACGGGCGCGTCGCGAAGTTGCTGAAGGAAACGAAGGACGACGCGAGCCGCGTGGACGCGCTGTTCCTCGCGACCGTGAGCCGCCCGCCGAGCGAAAGCGAACGCGCCGCCTGCCTGACGTTCGTGAAGGAAGCGGAGTCGCCGGAGAAGGGATTCCACGGCGTGCTGTGGGGCTTGCTGAATACCAGAGAGTTTTTGTTGCAGCACTGATCGAACATTCTCCTGTTAGCCGCAAGCCGAAGGCGAGCGCGGCGATTGAGGTGAGCAATGTCCATTTCACGGCGCGACGTTCTGAAGACCGGCGGCCTCGGCCTCTGTGGGGTCGGCGCGCTCGATGTGATTCGCGCGCACGCGGCGCCCGCGGCCGGCGCGAAGGCCAAACACATGATCGTGTGCTGGCTCGGCGGCGGGCCGCCGCACACCGACATGTTCGACCTGAAACCCGACAGCAGCGAAGAGTATCGCGGCATCTTCAAGCCGATTCAGACGAACGTGACCGGGTTGCAAGTCGGCGAGTTACTGCCGGAGTTGGCGAAACGCGCCGACAAGTACACCGTCATTCGGTCGGTCAGCACGCTCAACAAGCCGGGCGATCACTCGCAGGCGCCACTGTACTGGCTCACCGGCAACCCGCGGCTCACCACCGGTTCGGACGAGTACCCGATGTACGGCAGCGTCGTGAACAAGCTCCGCCCCGGACCGAAGGACTTGCCCACGTTCGCGGTGCTGGACGAGATCGACGTTCACACGCACAACGCGCTGGCGCGCAACTTCATGGGTTCCGCGCACAGCCCGTTCATCATGCAACCGCTGAAGAACACCGATGCCGTCACGAAGATGTTGACGCCGCAACTCGAAGTGCCGGCGTTCGACAAGAACGCGGACCTGCTGAAACTGCTCGACACGAAACTCCGCCGCGACGACACGCAGGACGAACTGATCGCGGGCCTCGACCAGCATCAGCGGACCGCGTTCAACCTGCTGCGCTCGCCCAAACTTCGGCAGGCGCTCGACATCTCGAAGGAGCCGGCGAAGTCGGTGGAGCGGTTCACGCGCAACAAGCCGAAGACGCACAAGTACCCGATCGGCGATCCGCTGCACTTCCTGCTCGCCCGCCGGTTGGTCGAAGCCGGCGTGCCGGTGGTTCACTTCAACCTCGGCTACTGGGACTGGCACGGCGACAACTTCACCGCGGGCAGGCAGCAAATCCCGATGTTCGATAGTTGCCTCGCGGCCTTGTTGGACGACCTCGAATCGCGCGGTCTGCTTGACTCCACAATCGTGCTCGCGCTGGGCGAGATGGGCCGCAAGCCCAAGATCGACAGCCCGAAGGCGGCCGGCGCCGGGCGCGACCACTGGGACTACGCGCAGTTCGTGATCGCGGCCGGCGGCGGGTTCAATCGCGGGTGCGTGGTCGGTGCGACCGACAAGCTCGGCGAGCGCGTGAAGGACAACTTCTACAAGGTGGAGAGCTTCGGCCGCACGCTGTACCACCTGCTCGGCATCGACCCGGACACGGTGGTTCACACGCCCGCGAACCGCCCGGTGAAGCTGATCGTCGAAGACGCGCCGATCATCAAGGAAGCGATTGCGTAGCGCGTCTGTTCGTAGTGACCCGCTTCAGCGGGTCTCTTTCTTGGTGGCACAGACATTCCTGTCTGTGCGGCTTGGCCCTGCGGACACAGACAGGAATGTCTGTGCCACAAGATAAAGGCAGACCCGCTCAAGCGGGTCACTTCGAACGAAAGGCATTCCCATGCACACCCGCCGCTCGTTCCTGACCGCTGGCGCTCTCGCCGTTGGCGGTCTCACGCTGCCAGATCTCCTTCGCGCACGCGCCGCGCAGCCGCTGAAGCCGACGCGCGGCAAGTCGGTCATCATGGTCTACCTTAATGGTGGACCGTCGCACATGGACATGTACGACCTCAAGCCCGACGCGCCGGCCGAGTACCGCGGCGAGTTCAAGCCGATCCCGACCAACGTGACCGGCGTGCGGATCAGCGAACACCTGCCCTTGCACGCGAAGATCGCGGACAAGTTCGCGATCATTCGCAACATGAAGTTCCAGCAGGAAGGGCACACCGCGCCGGAACTATACACGGGCGTTCTGCGAGGCAACCGCCCGGCGTTCGGCTCGGTCGTGAGCAAGCTGCGCACCGACGCGGGCGTTCGCGCGTCGCTCCCGCCTTACGTGTACCTCGGTGACGCGAACCACGTCGGCCACCCCGGTTACCTGGGCAAGGCGCACGAAGCGTACATCCCCGGCGAGAAGGCGATGAGCCTCGGCCGCTCGAAGTCGGTCAGCCTCGAACAACTCGGCGAACGCCGCCAACTGCTGAAGTCATTCGACACCACCCGGCGCGAGCTGGACGACCCGAAGGGCAGTCGCGCGAGTATGGACTCGTTCACGGCTCAAGCTCTTGAGATGATGACCACCGACGCGGCCCGCGACGCCTTCGACCTCACGAAAGAACCCGCGAAGTTGCGCGAGAAGTACGGCAAGGGCACCGAGTACATCCTCGCGCGGCGGCTGGTAGAAGCCGGCGTGCCGGTGGTGACGATCACGCCGCAGAACCACGGTGTTCCGCAGAAGTGCAACGGCCAGTGGGACCACCACGACCACGTGTTCGAGTGCCTGAAGTCGATCCTGCCGCAATACGACAAGAGCGTTCACGCACTCATCACGGACCTGCACGACCGCGGCTTATCGGATGATGTCGCGGTGGTGATCTGGGGCGAGATGGGCCGCACGCCGCGAGTCGGCACGCAGCGCGGCACGACGGCCGGTCGCGACCACTGGCCGCAATCCGGCTTCGCGATCCTCGCCGGCGGCGGCTTCACGACCGGTCAAGCGGTGGGCGCGACCAACGACAAGGGCGAGCGCCCCGTGGGCACGCCGTACACGCCGCAGAACGTCCTCGCGACGCTGTACGGGCACCTCGGCATCGACCCGCAGACGACGTTCCCCGACCACACCGGAAGGCCGATCTACCTGCTCGATGACACGACGCCGATCAAGGAAGTAATGTAATGTGGTCCGCCGCTCCGCGGCGGTCTTCTCTTCTCGCTTTGCGCCGCCGAAGACCGCCGCGGAGCGGCGGACCACATTAAATCAGCGCGCGTAGTTCGCGGCTTACCACTTCGATCACCGTTTCTAGCGAACCGGGTGCCACGGCCGCGATGATCTCCTGATAGATGCCGTAATCGTAACTGCTCGCGGGCGGAAGGTAGCCCGGTTGCCAGTCGTTCGTCACCGTGCTGATGACCAGCGCCACATCCGGGAACCGCGCGCGGAGCGTCGTCTGGAAGACCTGATACAGTTCGCCGGGGCAGAACACCCACACCGCACAGCCAACCCGCGCGAACGCGATGCGGTACGGGTACGACTTGCCCGGCGGCATCGCCGCGAGCCGCGTGAGTTGTCGCGTCATCTGCTCGGCGCGGGCGCGGCACTCGGACACGCCAGCTTCGTCGTTGGCGACGCGTGCTGTGGCTTCTTCGGCTTCCCACTTCGCACGTTCGGCTTGCGTGGCTTCCACCGTCGGCAGCGAGAGCCGGTAGGGGAGTTGCACCACGACCTGCCGTGCGTCCCACAGAGCGAACCTCTGCACCTCAGTGGCGGTCACGGGGCGGTGTTTCCAGGTGCCGAGGATCGCGCCGGACACCACCGGCCCGGCGTACTCGAACGCGGTTCCCGGCGCGGGCAGTGCTTCCAGCGCGGAGAGGGCCGCGAAGCCGAGCTGCCGGCCGTTCCGGTCGGCGACGCGCACATCTCCGACGTAACCGTCACGCGGGCCGAGATCGCCGGAGGCGCCTTGAATGAACAGACACGGCGCGGACGTGGAATCTTCGATTAGCTCTCGCATTGAACCGACATAGTCGGGGCTGATGAGCGTGTTCTCCCACGCCAGCGTCGTCGGGTGGCACGCGTAGTTCACCACAACGCCGAGTGTCGTTCCGCCGTCCGCGACGACCTTCGCCACAAGAACGGTGTCGTCGGCCGGGCCTTCGGTGTTGAAGCCGCACACGAACTGCTTCGCGGTTTCGTCCCAGGTGTCGCGATGTGCCGCGAGCGCGCAACGCGCGTACCCGTAGAGAATGGTCGCGTCGCGTGCGGCGTCAATCGCGTGGTTCGCGAGGTTGGCGCAAACTTGCGCGAGCTGATCGAGGTACGGCCCAATGAGGTCGCCGCCGGGCAGCGAGGAACGCGTGCGAGACATCCACCCGGAGCCGTGGGTATGTGATAGTGACACCGCGATGTCACTCGGTGCCATGCCCGCGATGCGTGAGCGGATGCTCTCGATTTCTGCACCGTCGAGGATGCAATGATCCATGCCGATTACGAGCAGTCGGCCGGAGCCGCCGAGCTGTTCCAGGTACATCGCGGTCGCCGTGAGGGGCCGGTGAACGCCGGTCGCGCGGTCGTGGAGCGCGGCGCCCCACATGCGATGGTAGATGCCCACGGGAGGCGTGATGTCGGCACGCGCGAACCCGACCTTGCACCGCGATTGAGGCGTTTCGACGCGCGTCTTCATGCTGATTCCTCGAACAGCGTGCCCTTCGGATTCAAGAACGCCCAGCACACCGCGGACCCCGCGAACATCCCGGCGAACAGGATGATCAGAAGGTTCCAGTGGCCGGCCTTGCCGAGCAGACCGGCCGCGTAGGGGAAGAGTCCGGCGCCGATGTTCCCGGCCATGTTCATCGTCGCGAACACCGGTGCGACGCGCGTCCCGCCCATCGACAGGGCGGTCGCGTATGCGCTCACGCCGGCGGCGTACCCGCAGAACGCGGCCACGCTGATGAGCAGCACCGCGGTGTTCGCGTCGGACGCGTAGAACGCCGCGAGCGACACGCACGCGCAGATCGCGGTGCCGGTGCAGCCCAGACCCTGGCGGCTGAGTCGCACGTTGCCCGTGCGGCGCAGGAGCCAGTCGGACAGCGTGCCGCCGAACAGCCCGCCGACCATCCCCGCGAGCAGCGGCAGCGCGGACAGCCCGCCGGAGTCGGCCACGCTGACGCCCTTCGTTTCCTGCAAGTAGCGCGGGAACCACGTGAAGAACAGCGCGACCGCGCCGGCCCGCAGGAACTGCTGCGCGCAGAGCAACAGCATGTTGCGGTCGGTGAACAACCGCGACCACGGCACCGGCGCGAGCGGAGCCGGCGGTTCGGCTTTCGCGACGCGTGGCGCGTCCGGCGCGGGAACGACCAGCGCGAACGCGACCGCCCACACCAGCCCGGGCACCGTGTACACCGCGAGGATTTCCTGCCACGTGAGCGGGCCGAGCAACCGGCCGGTG